>JBMFVR010000071.1:0-6725 GCA_049965895.1 Nitrososphaeria archaeon
TGCTCATCCTGTATCTCTTAACTATGCTTATCCAAAAATCGCTCAAATAATGTTTATTTTTTAAGTATCTAAGGGCATGTAATAATTTCCAGATAAGAGACCAAAGCCTGCCGCCCACATAAGATTATATACATCCGGTGATAAGTAGGTGATGTCGGTCATGACAATGTGCCTAACCGGTGGCTGAACGGCACCAAAAGTTTTTAAACTTATGCTGATTATTTTTACGTATGCAGTTTCAAATAAAAGGGAAAAAGTTGGAAGATCTTAACATCCTGGTGACTGGAGGAGCGGGAGTGATTGGGAACAGTTTAGTTAAGAGGATACCCGGAAAAATCACGGTTCTTGACAATTTAAGCTCAAGTGATATAAGTTCGATTGAAGAGCTCATAAATGAAAAAAAGATAGAATTCATAAAAGGCGACGTTGAGAACTTCGAGGTTGTTAACGGTGCAGTAAAGGGCAAAGACCTTATATTCCATTTAGCTGCAAATGGGGATGTCAGATATGATGAAAGTAAGCCAACAGATCTGGACCTCAAGTCAAACACCATTGGGACGTATAACATAGTTGAAGCAATGAGAAAGAACGATGTACAAACCGTAATCTTTGCCTCTTCCTCTTCAGTTTACGGATATGCCGAGCAGATACCTACGCCTGAAACTTATGGCCCACTTATACCTGAATCCCTCTATGCGGCTTCAAAGTTAGCTGCAGAGGGACTGATAAGCGCTTTTTCAAAGATGTTCGGGTTTAATGCATTTATATACAGGCTGGCCAATATCGTTGCCCCAACGTACAGGAAAATAGGAAGAAACGTTATACCAGATTTTGTATTTAAACTCATTAAAAACCAGAGTAACCTTGAAATTTTGGGAAACGGAAAACAGGAAAAATCATACCTTTATGTGGATGACTGCATAGATGGAATGATTTACCTATCAGACAGATCACCCAAGGACGTGGATATATTTAACCTGGGAAACACAGATAGCATAAGTGTAGATGAAATAGCAAAGATAATTGCAGAAGAGATGGGCTTAAACGGAGTCAATTTTAATCATACGGGCGGAGAAAGGGGATGGAAGGGTGATGTGCCAAAGACCATACTTGACATAAGCAAGGCCCTTTCCCTTGGGTGGAAGCCTCGTTTAAATTCAGCAGAAGCTGTACGCAAATCTGCAAAAGAAATAATAAGATCAATAAAAAAATGAACGGTATTTCCATTATAATTACTGCATATAACAGAGATAATTTTATCCATGAAGCCGTAAAATCAATATTAAGGCAGCATTGCATGCCAGAGCATATTGAAATTATAATTGTTTCAAATTTTGACCTGCAAATTGATGATGGAGACAAAGTTGAAATACGTAAGATAAAAATGGAGGGCAAAATAGGCGAATACCTGCATACGGGAATAACTTCGGCCAAGTATGACATAATCGCTTTTCTTGAGGATGACGACCTGTGGGAAAAGGATAAGATATGCAGAATCCTAAATGTCTTTAAAGATGACGCCATTTCATATTACCACAATCAGGTTAAGTATATAAATGAAGATGGCGAAATGATAGAATATGCTAGACCGGTTGAAAAGAATGATACGCAAAGTTTAAAGGGTTCATTTATCATAAGGGATGAAAAAAAATTTAACTTCATTAAATGGCTACTCAACAAGCAGGCTGATTTTAATTTAAGCTCAATGGTAATAAGAAAGCCGTTCTTTTTACCATTTTTGGACGATTTAAAAAAAATTACTGCTTGCCCGGATGGCTTTTTCTTCTGGTCAGCTTTGCTTGGAAAGGGTAGCCTGTATATAGACGGCTCCAAACTTACAAAATACAGAATACATCAACTTAATACAACGGGAGGGAATTTCAAAAGCAAAGCTTCTGAGAAGAAGAGGATGACCAAAACATACAAAATACTCCTCAATAAGGCAGATGCTCTGCACCCTGATTTCAAGGCCTGGCTTGAATTGCTATATGATGAAAACGAATTCCTTTACCTATTTTTCTATCAGGCCCCAAAATCAATTCTCATAAGAAAGATGGAGAGGCTGGTCCTTTATCCTGCTAACATGCAAAACACACTTAGGAACAGGGAATTGGGAATAGGAATTCTTTACATTTTGAGCAAGAAGATGGCCTCCAAAGTTTACTGGCGTTTTGCCTCTATTTAAAATCCACACCTTTTTCTACAACACTAATAATTTTGTTTACTGATTTTTCCCAGCTGTTTTCAACCACAAAGTTAGTCATATTGCGGATCAAGCCATCTCTGAACTCTCTATCTTTCAGATTTATCAGAAAACTTCTTACTGAAGAATAATCATTCCTCTTTATCACAAACCCTAAATTTTTCTCCTCAATCATCCCACTTATGCCCAGCTCATCATTGACAATTACCGGCGTCAAATGTTCCAGCGCCTCTAGCGTACCTGTAGCTACCCCATATTCGCCCAGACCAAATCTGACAAATGCCTTGGCCTTCAATAGCAACTCATGCTTCTGTTCCTCACTTATGTTTCCTATAATTATCACCCTCTTCTCGAGGCCTTCATTTGCTACCTTTTGTTTAAACTCGTGTTCATAACGTTCATCTACCCAGTTGCCCGCCATTATCAGTCTCTCCTGGGGTAGTTCTTTCATCAAATGCAGATACATATCAGGAAATTTTACTTTGCTCCAGTTTGAAATCGCAACAAGGAAATCCTCCCTCTCGTGGCTCATTCCACTGTACAGGGATAGCCCGGGAAAATCCGTGACCACCCTTAAGCCGTGCAGTTCCTCAAAAGTCTTGGAGACTGCATCAGTTACGGCGAAAAGGGCATCGGCATTCTTTAAAATTTTATCTGTATAACGCAGCGCAAGCTTGGCCAGTGGGCGCTTGATACCCTTTACCCAGGGAAAATCAGCGGCTCTTTCGTGCAGAAACACAATGTATCTGGTACCGAGTTTCTTCTTCGCGTAGTAGCCGGCGAGACCAGCCCACTGGTCATGGCATACAAGCAATTCAGGTTCGTCATTTTTCAGGTATTTCCAGAAATCTCTGATAAAGTTATAATCAACCCTCCCCTCCCCCTTCCTGTCCGACATGAAAATTTCAGTTATGTAGTCATACAGGGACACAAGGAGGGAATCATTTTTCCTGTGCAGCGTTCTATAATTTACCCCATTCAACAAATCATGATAATATCTTTCCCCCTTCTCCGTTGACCTCAGAAATACGAGCTCGACATCGTGTCCCATATTCTGTAGGGCTTTGGTTTGTAGTATTGCGATACGCTGGGTGCCTGCCGGCCATAAAATTCTGACAAGAATTTTTATCTTCATTTACATTACCCCTTAATTTTCTCATAAATTGCTATCAAAAAGATGATAAAAAGCGGCAGATACGATTCTATGCCTGTAAAATACTGATAATTAGTTAGTTTGATAACAGCTTCATTGGAAGCGTAATTCCAGATCAATATGCCTGTAAATGAGCCCCAAACAGGAACATATAAGCCGCTTGCATTGTTTATTCTAAGTGATTCACCAAGTGGATAATCGTGGGGTATAACCACCACAACTGGACCGTTTATCTTTCCATGCAAGAATATACTGCTCTGATATGCATTTGCATCAAAGGTACCGCTTGCAGTTACATTATTACTACGGAACATCCCTGAGTCAACGAAGGCCTTGCCCTTTAGAAGAGAGTTCACGAAATTTTCTGCACTTAACAGATCATTTTTGGAAAAATAAGCAATCAAGTTAACTGACTGTACCCCGTTTAAGTTTTTAAGAGTTACGCTGTCCACTGTGCTGTTGGCATAAAAGTCAACCCACCTGTAAGAGCTGTCAACACTGAATGTATTTATATTAAAGCTTTCATTACCAAAAACAATGCTCAGGTTTCCTCCAACTGGGGAGAATAGAACGTTTAACGCTATAACACTCCCAGGCCTAACAGTTGAGCCGATAGGAACTTTTAAACTTTCATTACCAGAGATGGATTCCGCAAAACCCGTGGCCTGCCCGTAAAAGCCCTGCACCGGCAGCACATTTGATGGAACGTTTTCGGAATAAAATGCTCCTTGGGGGTCATTTGAAGAAAAGACCTGGAACCATCCACTGCCAGGAAAGTCAATGGCATACGAAGATGGTGTGACCAACCCCGCTTTTCCGCTAAATATTAAATATGAAATGTAAAGGTCATTAGGGTTATAGCCATTGCCGATTATTATAAATTGTGACGAATTCAGGCTTTTTATAAACGACTGAAAGCTGGTGAACGGGCTGTCATAAAAAACAGGGATATAGTTGTTGACATGGCTTGGTGGACTAAAATACTTTGTTGTAACATTTACGCTTACATTTGGGTCATTTTCCCTATATTCAAGTAAGGTATAATGCTCTTTTGGAAATGAATTATAAAAATGAAAGGAATACCAGTTGCCCAATATATTCAGGTAAAAATAGTCGCTGTTAGCCGTTATATGCTGGATTATGGTAAAACTCAGATTCAACGTGTTTGAAAAAATCGGAATTTGGCCCAAATCGTACCAGCTGCTAGAGTTAGTGCACATTATTGATATCAACCATCCCTTGCCGCTCAAACCGTAGCCAGACAGATATCTCTGCGGATTATTGCTTATAAAAATGCCAAAAAAGCTGTTACCCACACCATAGCCGTAGGGATTTGAAGAGTTTGAGGCTATTCCCACATTTAGCACGCCATTTGGTGATAGCTGCGAAATGTTCAGACCAGACACGTTGAAATGGCTTTCAATAAATTGAAATTTATTAAGACTGGATAGCCCAGGGATCTGCTCATATGTAACGCCATCTAGCTTTACTGGGACTGCAGTATTGTATGAAGGCGACACGTTTATCCCACTTAAATAATTCTCCATGAAACTATTATAGGCTTCAGCTGAGCCCACCACAAATACTGGATCACCAAGCACAACATTAGAATTATTAAAGTTGGTTAACACCTTAAAACTGCTTACCTTGCCAAGGTTGTTTGCAAAATAAATGTTATGGGTATCGCTTAACAATAAAGTTGATGGCGGAAAGGACCTTTCAAAATAGTTCAAGTACGGCGAATTTTCCACATTTAGCAATTCCATATAGAAAGGGTAATCATTGCCCACGGGAGACATGACTTGACTGGGATTGAAGATATATTGGGAAGACCAGTAATGGGTATTCTGAAGAAATATGTATTGGTTGTAATTGACAGTTTTTGAATTAATTACGTAATTTATGCTTGGCGAACTGGATATTGGCATAATCTGCGACGTAGACAGCGTAAATTGACCGAATGAAAGCAACAAAATAACTAAAACAAGAAGAAAAGGCAGCGCACCCATCCTTGCCATGTGAGTTTTATTAAAGTACCTTTTAATGCCTTTTAATTTTTTATTTGATGCCCCCATTTCTGGTAATTCAAACAGCACCAGTGTTAAAGCAGAAACAAAAACGTACCAGTAAACAATTAATGTTTCTCTGTTGCCATCAAATATGGTTGCTAAAAAACCAAAATGGTTAAACCTGATTATATGTGTTTTAATTAAAAATACAACTATGTATGAAACCGCAGTCTGCCCTGAAACTGGCATGTTTATGCCTATTATTATTATCAGAATAAAGAAAAGCGTTAATGTCAATCCCTTCTTCCTAGTGGAAAAAAACGCCATTATCGCCAGCAGCGCTAAAATTGGAATTGCAAAATAGTAGAGATAACTGCCGGAATAAAGTGAATTAAGCCCAGTAATGCCAAATAGCGCACCCAGACTTTTTAGGTATATGAAATTTTCATAATAAACTAAATTTAACACGTGTATTGCAGTAGTTGAGTATGAAATACTGCTTGAGCCCTTCACAACCGAAAATAAAACAATCCCATCATCAAATAGAAAATAAAGCAGGGGGACAGAAATTATCGTAATTAAAAACTTTACCTTGCTTTTTAGATATAGGGAAACCGGTATTCCTATGAGCAGAAATATGCTTATATAGAAAACAAATATAAGAGGGTATTCATTGATGGCTAATATAAGGAAAAATGCCGAAGCCATCAGATACTCAATTAACCTTAAACCGAAAACATTCAATGATTTTAAGGAAAAATAAAGTGCAAAATCCATAAACGCAAAATATGAAAATCCGAATATAGGGTATAATGTGCTAAATAGAGGATTCCAGGCTAACAGCAATGTTAACAACAATTTAAAAATAGAATCGAAAATCCAATTGCCATTTATTGTGTTACTTTTTAGTTTTGTAATGAAGTTTACTATTAAAAATGAGCCATTTAGTAAGAGAAACATAGAAAAGATCCTTTGAAAAACAAAGGCCTGATATATCTGTAGATGAAAAAAGATGTCAAATAAGCTCCATATAGAAAGGTAGTTTGCACTTATACCATAAAAGTATGTCTTAAAATAAGCTATTTCCAATGGAGACTTGATTAAAATATACGGTAATATTTTATAATAATATAGCGTTGAAATAAAGCCAAATATAATTTCTAGAGAAATTATTTGTTTTAAATCTTTCTTGCCTGTTATAGTGATTGTCACAAATTATATCAATGATTTTTGTTCATATAAATTTTAGGTTTCGTTCAATGTGCTATGGGCAAAAAAGAGGTGCCAATGGATGGTTATACGGGGAAGGATATAGACATTGCGGACCTAGTGGATACAGCGCATATAGCTAGCCTAGAGC
>JBMFVR010000072.1:0-6656 GCA_049965895.1 Nitrososphaeria archaeon
CTCATGAGCATTGCTTTTATTCATCTACGCCATGAATGATGGAGCTTAGGTTTCTGTAAAAGGCATAAGAGAAACCCATGTATCCCAGCGCTAAAACTTACTGACTGTTTCTCTCAAACTCCTAGCTTTTAATTGGAAATCACTGCTGGCACCCTTATCACTATCTCCCAAGTGAAGAAAAATATCAAATGCTTCATTTTTTTTCTGTGAAGTAACTATAATTATCCTTTTATCAGCCATCATAAGTTCAAAAACTTTGCGTATTAGTTCTTCTGAAAGGAATGCAAACGGCTCGTCCATAAGAATTATCTTAGCATTGCTCAACAAAACTGCAGCTATCTGAGTCAATCTGGCTTGGCCTGCGCTCAACTTGTTTCCTTTAACATCAAATAGCCTTTTTAAGTTCAATTTTTCCAACAATATCTCATCATCGTGTTTTTGATTAGCAAGCCCCAGAATTTCTCTAACCTTTAAGTTAGGTATAACTGTTGGAGTCGCAGGCTGGTATGCTATACCTCTTTTTTCGATTGGTAAAGAAGAAACCTCTATATCATCTATCGTAAATGAGCCACCGTTCTTGAGTTCTCCCAGCAGGCCCAAAAGCATAGTTGTTTTCCCAGACCCGTTTAAACCATAAACCAGCACCTTTTGCCCGTCATTGGCCATTAGGTTTATTGGTCCAAGCTTAAAATTATCTCTTATTATTTCAAAATTTGTGATTTTGATCAATCTGCCCTTTTGCTCACTAAATATAACATTAACGTTAGTACCATTGAAATTAAAAGCATTGCGGAAGAATATCTCAGTGCCGGCAGCAGGCCATAGGTTTCATATTTATACCAGATAAATACAGTTGATGGGCTTACAAAGCTGAACAATGGCGCCATTGAAACAGTATATGTAAGGATTATTAGTGAGCCAAATTCGCTTAGCGCCCTTCCAAGGCTTATCATACTGACCCTAATTATAGAGCCAAAAGACATAGGAAGCACAACCTTCATGAACGTCTTTAACCTATCGTTTCCAAGGCTCATTGTAAACAGCTCGTGCACAGGGTCCAACCTCTGAAAGTATTCTTTCATTGCCATGATATAGATAGGTGCTGACACAAAGAACATAGCCAGCACCATACCGAAAAAAGTATTTACTGGGTTCATAAATCTGGTTAAAAAGTATATGGGTGATATTGGAGAAAATGTAACGAGCAGCATGATGCCAACCACTGTATGCGGAATTGATATTGGGGATAACAATAAATCATAAGCAGAAGACTCCCAACGCACAAGTTTTCTTGCAAGGGAATAAGCCACAGGCGTGCCCAAAACAATGTTGACGATTGTCGCTGCAATTGCAGCCAAAAAGGTCAAAATTAAAGAATATATGAAACCTGAATTTGAAAAAGCGGTTACAATTCCGCTCAAGCCGCTCAGATAAAATAAAATTATTATGGGAACTAGGAAAATTACTATTATTACATATAAAGGTACGCTGAGCAGTTTTTCCTTCATTATTGGTCAACAATGCTTGAGTTAACAAAATAAGATAGCGGCGCTGGGATAGAGGAGTAGTTCCCAAAAAACAAAGGCTTTTTGAGCGGTGTAATACCATAGCTTTCCATAAGTTTAGTTCCCTGAGGCGAAATTATGTAAAGAGCAAGAATTGAACCTTGCTGCTTGTCAACTGCTTGATTGGGTATAGTAAAACAGAGGTATATGGGCGCGCCACGAAGTGTTACACTCTGACCATTAGAAACTATTGTTATAGATGATTTTTGATAGAAACCAGTATAGCTGGCATTTCCAAGATTGATTTGAGGTGGTAAAATTATAAATGGAATGTGCTGCTCCATTGCGGCTGACCTGTAAATTGCGATATCAAAATCCACCGCACCTGATTCTAGGTATGCAAAAAGTGCAGATCCTGAAGTCACTTCATATAGCTTTCCTGTGGAGTTAAGGTAGTTTAACGTGGAAGTATAATATGTAATGTTATTATTGGTCATTATTCCTGCTAGCTGAAGCATCATAAGTGCCCTATATCCCTCGGGATCTGTATTAGGGTTAGAAGTTCCAACACTTACTTTGCCCGATAGCACAATCGAAAGGATTTCTCCAAGGTACTTATTTTCAAGCAAAGCGTTGCTATTCATTTCGGCCTGATACAAGCTTCTATTTAACGCAGATATTTGGCTCATGCCACCATAATTAGGCGAAATCCCAATAACCATCTGATCACCTGCAACTGCAATATACCAGGTTGATATATTTTTTGGATAGAGCAGGTCCTCAATTACAGCCGGGTCTATTGAAAGGAAAAAAGAATACTGGTCTGGCGAAAGAATTATCCGCTGTGCTGCAGCAACAGATCCCATGGCTGTAACAGAGCCCTCTAGCCCGGCCCCTGAAATGGCAGATTTTAGGAATGGCGCATAAAGTGAAGCCGATATAGCATTAAACTGCGGTTTGGAAACTTGGGAATATCCTTCATAGTATGGAACACTGCTAAATAAAACTACCAAAAGTATAACAGCAATTCCTTCATACTTATTCATAGTCAAACCTGTAAAACAATTATATTTAAATTTTTACAAAAAATAATCATACTAAGTTAATCACATCGTTAATTAAAAGAAATAAAATTGCGGTTTGAACCAAACAAAACAAACTAGCGTTAGCTAGTTGAAAGAATTAACTGTTTTGATAAATGAAAAACAAATGCATTACAAATTATAACAATATGGGGCGTAAGATTAAGTGTTGTCAATTCCATTCATAATCCCATCAAGTAGCTCCTGAACCTTTGACGCCGGATCATTGGCCTTCATTACTGCACTGGCTAGTCCAACGCCGTCAGCACCAAGTTCCATTGATCTTTTTGAATCATCAAAACTGGTAATGCCAGCACCAACTAGCAGCAAGCCCCTTCCGGCTTTTTTAATTTCATTAACAGATTTGATCACAACTTCTGGCCTTGAATTTGAAACAGAGATTCCGCTACCTATCAATTCAGGCGGTTCTACTAGGATAGCTGTTGCCCCAGTTAATGCTGCGGATGCAACCATCTCATTCCTGTCAACACAAACTACTGATTCCAGACCAAGCATTGATAGGCGTTTAACTGATTCGGCCACATCATTGAACCCTACTCTCATTTCACTATGATTTATAAGAGAACCCCTTGCACCTGCATCCATTATCATTTCTACTGTGATGTGTCCGGTCTGGGCTCCTGGGGAAACGGGATCGATATGTTGTGCAAAAACAGGAATTGAAACAGACTTTGATATATCTGATATTGCAACAGCGGGAACACAAATGATCACTTCAATGTCGGGATACTTTTCTGATACACTTTCTATGCGTTTTGATATTTCAATTGCAGCTTTTCCATAAGAATTACTATACGCTTTATAATTTACCAGCAGCACCGGCTTTTTCATGTCTAGTCTCCAAGCTTGTCAAACGGTTTTGAAGAAAATAAAATCTCCTTCATTTCTCTATCAAATTCGGGGTCATTTCTCCTTAGCCATTCAAGAAGCAGTGAAGCGTGCTCTTTTTCATCATCGCGATTGTGAATGAGAACTGTTTTTAATTCATTATTATCTGTAGCGCTAATTCTTTCGTCATAAAACATAATTGCTTCTATCTCTTCTATAAGAGATTGTCTTGCTCGGCTCAAATCAGCGGTTTTCTTATCTATATGTTCCACATCTTCATATCTAGGCATAATTTATTTTATGATCTTGAGCTTAAAAGTATTATTGTATAAACACTTGTTTGTACACGATCAATGAATTTTCAATAAATTGTAGCTAGGTCACGGTCTTCATTAACCAATTTAAATAGAACCTTTGGAATTTTTATGCTGCACTGGGTACATACAGTTGCTAATTATCCAAATGAATATTTTAAGGAATATTGGAGAATTGAGGATTCAATAACACCGCAACTATCTATCGTTTGGGCAATGTTTTATTAACAGAGCAACTATTAATTTTTTTATTAACTTTGTTGAATTTATCATCCACAGCCATTATGCCCAGTTATTAATAATTGCATATATGCCATTTCAGTAAAATTTAATTTCAAACCTTATAAATCAAAGAAAGATTTTAATTTTTAATAAAGGTGAGTTAGTTTGAATTAAAACTTTTTTACACAGCATTTTCCTTGACTATTTCATCCAGTTTATTAAGGAGATTGGATTCAACATGTTCTGTCCACAGCATTTCAGGTATGTCAACAACGATGAATATTTCTGATAAGAATATCGTTTCTAGCACCATTACCCCTAAATTCTGAACCCACTTTCCAACTCCCGTAGTTACCTTTAGTCCATCGGGTGTGTTCTCGAATGCAAAAGTAAGAGCCCTATCTGCCGCTATTATATCCCTAAGTATTCCGGCCTTCTGAGCCTGTATTACTCCTTTATCACCCTGCACATTTTGCTGCACTTTCCATTTCTCAACCATTAGATATCCTGCAAACTTGTTGATAACTTCGTTAAGATCCACTTTCTGACTGTACTTCCTTTCTTTTTTAAATATGGCCATAGTTAATGTTATGTAATAGGGCATTTAATAACCTTCTTATTTAATTATTTAATAAAATTTTAATCCCAGGTACAGATAAAATTTTTGTCTGAGAGAAATTGTTTCTAAATTGCACAGCTAATTATTATTAATAATGTATTTAGAGGTTATTTTGTAATCAACATAATAAATATACCTGATGATAAATCATGCAGTTCTTAAGACGATTGGATAAATGGTGGTATTATACACATGTGATTAAAACAGCACACAGAGGTAGGTTCCAAAGGTTCTATTTAAATTGGTTAATGAAGACCGTGACCTTATAGAGCAAGAATAGAAAAAATGACCAAAAACGCTATGGCAATGGCACTTACTCTTTGATTATCCTTGATCTTAAGTGGTAATAAGCCAACAAAAAACGATAACACAATTAATATGATATGTGACAGACTTAATGGCCAGCTTATAATAATTGCAGAGATTACAATCATGGTGAAAAATAAGGGGGCATATGCTCTTTTTCTTATGGACTTCGCTGGCTCTTCTATTATATGATGAGAGTACCTAATAGCTGAAGCTATAAGGCCGAAGCCTATAGATAACGGTATCAATGAATAGGCTATTGAACCGGTAAATGCGTAATACGACCCCAATAAGAGCAATGGGCCAAAATCAAAGAATGTAGATATTTCACCAATGCCCCTCATGTAAAGCTCTACAGGTGGGTAAAGGTATGCAAACATTAAAATTATAGCAAATAAGCCAATTATGATAAGAAAAATGAGCCTAGTAATGATGATAACAAGCGCAGAGGTAAAACCCACTATCATCAATGAAACAATTTCAGCCTTCCGTATACTTTTTAAATCAAGGCAGTCAAACAGACAGGCCCCAACAGGCATAATCGAACCACATCTGATTCCTCTCCTCCCATAATTCTTGTCAAGTCTATCCATTTCTGCGTTCATAAGAAATTGCGAAAATAAAACAAATATCATGGAAAGCCCAAAAACCGGCAACCTAGAAAATTCCGAATTTACCCAAGAAAATAAAAGAGGTACTACTGAAACTAAATAAAGCGGAATTTTCATAGAATTGATAAGCATGCCTTTGCTGCATTGATCTCTCATACTATGTATTAATTTTATTAGTTAATTAATGTTAATACAATGAAGATACTTCAAAAGCTTTTACAGGGGCAACTGATAGTCCGGTGCTCATTATACTCTTTTCAAAACGTTCTTCAATAATCTGTTTTCCTGTGTTTCTCATTTGAATGACTCTTAAGGCCGACCCCGAGCGCTTTTTGCAAGCCTTATTCCGAAATACAACAAAAGTGTTGCAGCAATTGCTCTTATAAAAAACGGGAGGCAATAGGCAGTCCTACCAGCAATCGGCATTAGGATACAAATGACTATCACACGCGAAATATATAGAAAAGCCTTAGTATCATATGAATCTTCGTAAAGTACCAAACAGTGGAAGCTTAAGTTACTACAGATTTATCCCTAAAGCTGCAAGAAATACCCCATAAATCCACAATCAATACTTTCTTCTCTTATAAAAACAATTTTAATTATATGTTTTAATTAAGCAGATAAAAAATACCAAACAAATTACAGAGAATAGCTGGCATACTTTGCCGCGTAGTCGCCTATTACTGGAGCTTTTACATCCTCCCCATTGTAAGCCTTGACAGCAATGTACATTCCATATACCCATATTAAAAATGCTAAGAATGGGCCCAGAAATGGAATGAAAAATAATATTAAATCAATTACAATAGCAGTTATACCTAGAAAAATAGCCTGAAGCGAATGAAATTTTAATCTGGCGCTTTTCTGTCCTTCAGTTATATATACTATTATCCCTGTGATCCAGCTTAAAATATACGTAAAAATATACATAATATTACCTTTTTCTTTTTCCACATTTTTTAATATAATTTTAACGCTTTATAAATTTTTATTTTTACTCTTTAAATAATTCGAAAATTTGGAATAATATAATTGTTAAAATATATCAAGCATATTTAAAAGTGAGTTAGGAGTTTAAGGGAAGCAATCAGTAAATCTCGGCTAGAGATACTGACTTTTCTCTACGCTTTACATCAATAACTTTG
>JBMFVR010000073.1:0-6642 GCA_049965895.1 Nitrososphaeria archaeon
GGGGTGAATAAGGAAAGTGGGAGAAATACCCGAATGGTTGATTACTGGCTTCTTGAGGTGGTGATAAAGGTAAGTTAATAAAGCTCATCATGGTTAATTTCAGGAAAAAACAAGAGAGAAGCGCTGCATCAAGCCTTGCATGCTGATTGATTGCATATGCCTAATTTATGGTCAAAACCTATTTCCATATATACATGGTAAAAATTTAACTAAATTATTCATTTTATTAATAATTTATTAACTATATTTTTCAAATAATTAGAAATATCACAAAGCCCATTAAGGTTGCTTAAAGTGGATTTACAAGGCATAATTTAAAGCGAATTTTTTAAAGACAGCATAAATTTCCTTTCCATTTTCATGCTATTGAGCGCAAGCATTATGCCAAGCGCTGAACCTATAATTGAAACGATTAAAATAATGTGTCCTATTGAACCGGTTGTAGTTATAAGCACCAGCAAAGACATGGCGATGCCTGCGAAATTTCCCATCATTGAATAAACAAAGTATAGAAGAGTTGAAATCCCTGATTCAAGTCTCCTTGCAATGATAAATTTTTCTGTCACTGAAATATAATTTTGAAAGTCTTCGCTCAGTTTTTTTATTTCAGGCAAATCCTGATGCTTTTCCATATAGTCCAGCATTTCGGCTTTTTTATGCTTCATTAAGCTTTCTAGCAGCGATAAATCTTCGTGGCTATCCATTTTATTTATCTCTTCAATTTTCCCTAATAGATATCTTTCTAAAGCATTCATTAATCATATGTGTTGCCAGTCACATTTAATCTTATTCCGCAAAAACTTGAAAAATTGCTTAAAAAAGATCGTTCTATTGATTCAGCTTGTAATTATCTTGCTTAGGACCGATTTACTCAACATATACCAATTCCACCAATATTTTCAATATATTTTTAAGTATATGAGCCAAATTTTTTGCAATTTTGGTAGAAGTGTTTTCACTGTTAAAGGATGGCGTGTTAAGACTGACGGATTACGATGGTACAGTCCTGAGCTTGGATCTTGAGGGCAGAATACTGATTTACTCAAATAAAAAAATAACTTACAGGAGAACCATGCAGAACAGGTATATCAAAATAGATTACAGTGATTTTAGGAGACATGTAACAATGCTTGGATTGGGTGATGGTAAGGTAGTGGAAGAAAGCGCAATTGAATTCATAAATAAATCTGAAAGGTTCGTAGAGGACGAAGAAACAAGATCAATACTGAGAAAAATAATAAGAAAAGGCCCAGGCTATCTGGATCGTGATGCTGACAAGTTCCGTCAAGTATATGATGGTGGAGTTCCAATAGTGCCTCCCGATCAATATTTCCCCATTTACCTTCAGGCCACTGTTGGATGCTACTGGAACAAATGCTCATTTTGCAACCTTTACAGGAATAAAGATTATAGGGTAAAAAAGGCGGAAGAATTTGAAAACCATATCAAGTATGTAAAGGAATTTTTTGGCCATGGAATCAGCGCAAGGAGGGGGGTTTTCCTGGGCGATGCCAATTCACTTGCCATTGAACAAAAACTTCTGATAAAGGATCTGGGACTGGTTAGGAAGGAATTCGGATTGCCGATTTATTCGTTTGTTGATTCCATAACCACTCAAAGGGTAAAAACTAAAAGCGATTTAAGTGAAATAAAAGGGTTGGGACTGGAGAGAATATATTTGGGCCTAGAATCTGGAAGCCAAAAAGTACTTAAGCTGCTTAACAAGCCAATGGACCTTGATGAAGCTTCCAAGCTAATAATGAACGTTAAAAGTGCAGGCATAAGTGTGGGTTTAATAATACTGGCTGGGGCTGGAGGGAAAAAATACTATGCCGATCACGTTAAAGGTTCATCAGAATTTATATCAAAGCTTGACCTGGAAAGAAACGATATAATCTACATTTCTCCTCTGTATATATATCAAGAATTGCCCTATGCATCTGCGACAAAAGAGCTAGGAAAACTTGAAAGAATTGATGAAGAAGAGCAATATCTGCTGATTAAATCAAAGATAAAAGAAAAATATAGAGAGTATCATGGTTCTGAACTGGAATCTCCTGTAGTGTTATATGATCTTGTGGAATCAGTATACTGAACAGATTTATGCAATATAATCACTATATACGTTCCTTTGATTTGCCTTTTTCTCCTCTTTCAAACGCGTATAGAAAAATGCCCACCATTATGGTCATTGCACCAACATAAAGTGCCTGCATTCCAAGGGCAATCATGATCAGCGCTGAAAGCAGGACAGAAATAACCTGAACATATGGATAAAATGGGGAATTAAATGGCCCATGAATGCCTCTTTTTCTGACAAGATAGACGGCAAGACCTGTCAGAGCATAGGAAAAAATTACACCAAAATTTGATGCAAGAGCTATGTACTGGATGTTACCAAGAAAAATTGAAACCATTGCAATTATGCCAATCAGCAATACTGCCCTTTTTGGTGAATCTCCCTTTCCTAAAGTCTTTGGCAGCAACCCATCATCACTCATCTGCAGAAGGGTCCTTGAACCTGCAACTATCAATGAAAGTGTCACTGTAACTGTTGCTATTATGGCCACCACACCAATTATTTGATCCACAAACAATGGGGCACCTGAAAAGGTTAATGCATTCATCAAAGGATCGGCTGTAACAGTATACAGTCTCCACGGCATCATGGCCAGCATACCTATAACAACTAGGATGTAAAGGACTGTACTTACAGCAAGCGAAAGGATTATTGCCCTGGGTGCGTTCTTTGTTCCATTCCTTATTTCTGGTGTCAGGGTAGCTATGGTATTAAAACCTGAATAGGCAAAAAATGCCAGAGAAGCAGATTCTAGGATGCTAAATGGACCGTATGGCAAAAAAGGGGTGAATCTGGAAGGAACCCACTTTCCATATATTACTGAAATCATGATAAATGTTACAAGCCCTCCAGTGGTAAGCACCACCAGCGCTTCTTCAATCTCTGCAACTATGGTGATCCCCACATAATTTAAAATTACAGCAAAACACATCAAAATTAACGCAATAAGAAGTTCATAGCTCAATGATTGCTTGCCAATTAAGGTTAACAGATATGAAGAAAATCCCAGCGCAACCGCAGAAGTGGCAATCGCATATGAAATCGCTCTGAGCCAGCCAATTATGAACCCTGTTGATTCTCCCATAGTCTCCTTGACAAAGGAGTACAGGCCACCATGTGCTACTATTTTGGAAGAAAGTTCAGCACTGTTAAGCGCCACAGTTATTGCCAGCACGGCAGTAAGGATAAAGGAAAAAATTGCACCCGGACCGGCCTGATATATGACAGAGCCTGCCAGCACAAATATGCCAGCACCTATAATGTTACCTATACCTATGGCCGTTGCCTGCCACATGCTTATGCCATTTTTATTCAATGCTGTCTTATTTGTAAAATACAAATAAAAACATATTTGCGCTCTTTCTTTTTAATTTGCCTTATTTTCGATTTTAAACCCTATATCAAATGAATTTACTTTGTTTATTAAGTCGTTCCATACAGCAGCGTGGCGGTTAACTAGCTTAATGTCATAAGAACTTATGAGCTGAGACAGCAAGGCAAGGGCAAAGGCTGGTGCGCCGGTTGCTCCAGGCGAATTAAAGTTAAGAACATGTATAGAGTTTGAAGTGCCAATTATAACAGCTTCAGGAACAAAACCTTCTTTTGATATCAGACTATGCCTTATACCAGAAGTGCCTCTCTGGTAGGCGCATGAAGCATCCAAAGACGGTATGAACTGCTTTACCCTCTTTACCATTTGCGATTTTAAAACGCTCATTCTCCAATCATTCCATATAAGCCTGAGCATATCCTTGTCAAATATGAGCCTTACCACCATACTATCCTTGAGGATCGAAGCTGACCTAAAAATTTCAGAAATCGTTCCGCTGTAAGAAAATGGGCCTGACACAAGAAACGCATTTGGACCTATTTCGGTCTGACCATCAGGTCTTATTATAAAGTGAGGGTCAAGGAATGGATACCCGGGATTTCTAGGCACGGTGTATATGTTTCTGTGTATGCCACCGAACCCCCTTATCATCCAGTAATCCCCTCTAAAGTGCAGCTCAGAATATTCTGAAGCTAGGCCAAGGGACCTGGCAAGCCTGTACGCACCTCCACCTGAAACGTTAATTATAATTTTTGCCTTTATTTCAGTTAACCCTGAGCTTGAACTACATATGGCAGTAGGCTCATCGCCGTCAATTATTCGATCAGCAGTTAAATTCCATAGCGTTTTTACACCTTTGCCCTCCGCCAGCCTGCTGACTGCCCTGGTCATAGGGCCATAGCTTACATTTACGTCCTTCCTGCTCAATATTGCCCCCCTTGCAACCACAAGAGGCTCTTCACTTTTCACCTCATGCTCATCGAGGAGGATTACTTCGTCCTCGGTCATGCCATTCTGTTGCGCCCACTTACTGTACCTTTCTATCATGTTTACATCTCTATCGTTAAGCGCAAGCTCCATCACACCCCTTTGAACCCAAGGAAGCCCCTCTTTTTCAGCCAGTTCCCTCCATGGTTCGTATGATTCAATCGCACTCCTAGCATAAACTGCCTTATCAACTGGATCGACGTAAAATGGCCTGTGCACCACGCCAGTGTTTCGTGAACTGGAATGAAAAGCTGGCCCATTTTCCCTGTCTATCAGTAAAACTTTCCTATCAGTCATTGATGAAATCTCATATGCAAGTGAAGTCCCAAGAACCCCTGCCCCTATGATAAGTACATCAGTTTGCAGGATCATGGACATACGTTAAAGGACAAAGCAATAACCTTTATGATCTGCACGAGTACCCTGGCAATCCTCTAAGGTTCATCATAAGAAATTCTCTGAAATAGCTATCTACTGGCATACTCTGGTATTTTTTCAGTGAAAGTATTTCGTTTAAGATCCTATCATCGCCCAATACACAGTTGGCTCTGACCACATCATCAAGTTCTCTATAAGCTACATCAACTTTATCAAATACATCGGGTGTGCTGCAGCCAAAGTGAGGAAAACATATCTTTTCAGAATGCAAGTTCTTTAACTTTACAATTGATTGTTTAAACATTTCGTAATTAAATGGAGGTGGCGCTGCCGGCCATATCTGCTGGTCAAACAGCATGCCCATTGAATCTCCCGGAAAAAGGACCCTTTCACCATTTACATACCATGCTGAGCTGTGAGATGCATGACCGGGGGTTGCAATAAGTTCAAGCTCATAATCTCCCACCTTGACTGCAGCCCCATCGCCAAGGGCTAGAACGTTATCAGCATTAACTGGCCTGACTTCTCCCCATACATCCAATATGCTTCCAAGTGTTTTTGCTGATGCTTCAAGAAGTCTTGATGGATCTATTAAGTGCTTGGCACCCCTATCATATACTGCAATTTTTATGTTTGGCAATCTTTCAATGATCTTCCATGCACCACCGCTATGATCAATATGCACATGAGAGATCAACGCAATGGATATCTTTGATATATCAACATAATTTGATGCCCGATTTAAATATTCATCTACCACACTGGACGGTCCAGTCTCCACTATCGCTGCTTCGCCTTTTGAAATCAGCAAGTATCCATTGAGTATGGGAAACCTACCCATAGTGCCAAGGTCCACAATCATACAATATGATTTATTTTGTAATTTAAAAAGTTGAACTCATGGAACAGCTTAATTAGTCAAATGTGGAATTAAATGATAATGAGCGTATATATCATTTCTGCGGTTAGGACGCCCGTGGGAAAGCTGGGAGGGGCACTCAAAGGCGTAAGCCCAGTTGAAATGGGTTCTCTAGTAATCAGTGAAGCTCTGAATCGTTCCAAATTATCCAGTAAAGGGATTAACATGGTGATAATGGGGAACGTTCTTAGGACCGGTCACGGACAGGATATTTCCCGGCAATGCGCCATCAGAGCCGGCATGGGGCCTGAAACTGATGCGTATGCCATAGATATGGTATGTTCTAGCGGCATGATGAGTATACTAAATGCGGTGCAGATGATAAGGACCGGAGATGCACACGCAGTAATAGCTGGCGGGACTGAAAGCATGAGCCAAGCTGAATTTGCTGCAGACCTGAGGTTTGGTACCAAAGTTGGTGCTGAAATCGTTCTAAAGGACACTATGGTAGTGGATGGATTATGGGATCCATTTAACATGAAGCTGATGGGTGAAGAGGCTGATATGGTAGCAGCAGAGCACGGTGCAAGGAGAGATGAACTTGACAGAATTTCCTATGAGAGCCACATTAGAGCAGCCAGAGCGACAGATTCAGGATACTTTAATAAAGAAATAGTTCCTGTCAACACTAAGGCTGGATTATTTTACAGGGATGAAGGAATAAGAAGGGATACATCACTTGAAAAATTGTCTGGACTGAGCCCAGCATTTGGTATAAACGGAGTGCATACAGCAGGAAGCTCGTCACAGATATCCGATGGAGCTGCAGCACTTGTGCTTGCTGATGAAGCAACAGTAAAGGAAACTGGAGCAAGACCGCTTGCAAAGATTACAGGATATAGCTGGATCGGTGTTGAGAGCTATAAATTTCCTGAAGCACCATTGATTGCAGTAAGAAAGCTGTTAGAACGCACCGGATTGAAGGATGGCGATGTTGACTATTTTGAA
>JBMFVR010000074.1:0-6603 GCA_049965895.1 Nitrososphaeria archaeon
GTTAATTCAGGATATCAAGTAATTACATTCTAAAGCAATTTATTAAAATTTATTAAAATGTTTACAGAAATTTTTTGGTCCCGTTCAGTGACGGGTTAGAACAAAAGCAAGCTTAAAGTGGCTTGCTCACCACATTGTTATGATCCACAAGGAGGTGAACAAGCCAAAATTTGATATAAATTGGGAGAATATAGACCTTACGTCCATAATTGAAATGGAAAGGATAGAATCAGCTGTAAGGAGAGGATAGAAGGGGCTTCTATCCATATGAGCCAAAGATGCTTGCGCTGTCAGGTATTTCAGATGAAATAAATGTTGAGGGCAGGGAGCTGGCAAAAAAGATCAAGAAATATCTCTGGTATCATATGGAAACAGACACCAGGCTAAAGCTTATGCAGTTTGTGTACAGGCACACCGGAGATAAGTAGGTGCTGAGGGGCGCACTCAGTTTCAAATCCAGCAAGATAAGACAATGGGTGGAAGATGCGTCGTTAAACCCAGTTGACCAAGCGTGAGTGCATGCAGGTGAATTTCTCAGCTAAAACTGTTCACATGACACAAAAAGGTCATGATTTTGACTTATTACCTCTGACTTATTCATATATCATCAGCCTTTTGCTCAGAAGCCACTTCCAGAGTGGTATGCACGAGATTTTCCTGCCATCCTCAATCAGCTCATCCTCATAGTCCCATGTGATCAACGCCATGTTGTTACATTTAAGTTCACTGCCTGCTCTGAGCAGCGCCCTGATTTCCCTGTTGTCAATTTCGGTTCTTTCCGACGCATATGTCACCTGCAAAAGCTGTTTAACCTGCGCACCGTCCTTTATTACAAAGTCAACCTCATTTTGCCGGTGGTCTTTCCAGTAGAAGATCTCCAAACTGCTGTACCAGTAGCTTTTCTTCCTGAGCAGCTCAACCGCAACGAGGTTCTCCATCGTTTTGCCATACCTTTCTTCTGTTTTAAATGACATAACATTGGCCAGGCCAGTGTCAATGCAGTAAATTTTTTTCGGCGCAATTACCTGCTGCTTTAGCTTCGGTGAGTACCTGTCAATTACAAAAATCAGGTAAGAGCTTTCCAGGGCGGTAACCCAGTTCCTGAGCGTATGAACATCCTTTACTCCAAAAACGTTCGAAAGCTTCCTGAATGTGAACTCTGATGCCGTGTTTGATATCAGATATCTTGTAAGTTCTCTGAACGTCCCCTTCATCCTTACTCCGGTCCTTGCCAGTACATCCTTCTCGATTATATCACCGTATATCCTTGCCAGCATTTCATTTCCAAACACATATGACTCTGGCATTCCTCCTTTTTTCATGTACTCCTCCAGCCGCCTTTTGATTTCAGCAACCCTTATTTCTGAAAAAAGGTCATTTTCAGATGCGCTTGTGCCACTGTAGATCAGATATTCCCTGAAACTGAATGGCATCAGGGTAAAATCGATGTGCCTGCCGGTAAGGTGGGTGGCAAGCTCCCCGCTCAGAAGCCTTGAGT
Source organism: Nitrososphaeria archaeon (assembly GCA_049965895.1). Taxonomy (GTDB): domain Archaea; phylum Thermoproteota; class Nitrososphaeria; order Conexivisphaerales; family UBA164; genus KM4347-05. The sequence goes on from JBMFVR010000074.1 coordinate 1,499, forward strand.
TGCTGCCGGTTATTATAACTTTCATGGTTCTCCTGAGCCTGTTAGCGAATAGCTCCCAGCCCTCAACATTCTGGGGCTCATCCAGCACCACATAATCCACATTACCATAGAGCTCTATAAATGCCTGCAGAATGAGACCAAGTTCCCTGGAGGTGATCCCGTACAGGCGCTCATCATCGAAGTTCACATAACCAAATCGTTCGCCCTTTAAAACCTGCCTGCAAAAAACCGATTTTCCACACCTCCTTATTCCCATTATGACCAGGATGTTTGGCTGTGCCAGAAATTTCTTTAAATTTTCCACACCGGGCTCCCTTCCTATTATCCTTCTGATCTGAAACTTTTCCTCCATTTCTTCATTCTGGGATATTATAACTCTTTTAATTTCCTGTATGTTCATAACATTGTATTCACATACTTTTAAAAAAAGTTTGTGGTTTATTTGTAAAAATGTAGACCAATAGGCACATCAAGCTGTGAAAATTTTCTGCACAACTCACGTTCTGTTAACAGCGCCCAGGTAAACTCCGCTACATCCGCGCGGTCACGTGCGGAATATAGTATTCAAGCATAGTAGTTGCCACATCATGGTGGTTCTTCAGCACCTTGACCTCTTTACGGTCATCCCTCCTGCCTTTCTTCCTGCTCTCCGCAATTATCTCGTTTTTACTGCATAATTTTTAATGAATGAAATAGACTTTATACCATTTTTGTAATATATCGTTTTTAGGGATGGCCAGAACTGACGCCTGAGGAGACACCAAGGCAGGCACCAAACGGGCGCTAGTCGTGTGCCATTGGATCAGTTGCCGACGAACTCAGGCATGGGAAGCTTCATCGTGAAATGTCACTGTTGCAGTAATGATCGAGGAATGGTTCGGGCACAAACTATAATAACCCATAGCTACCTATAGTTAATTATGACAACAATAGAGATAGACATGCAAACCAAGGAGCAGCTTGATAAACTCAAGGCCTATCCAAGGGAACCGTACAAGCTGGTTATCAAAAGGCTTGCGAAGATGGCCATAGATGCAGAACCTGTGGACGATGAACTGCTTGCAGAGATAGAGGGGTCGTTGGCAGACCTCAAAAATGGTAGAATGTATACCACCCAAGAATTAAGGAAAAAATTAAGAGAGCCATAGCATTGTACAAGCTGATCTGGACCGAAACTGTGCTAAAAAAGCTAAAGAAGATGGATCAGGCCACGGCTTTGAAGATAGTGAAGGCCACCGAAGCAATCACCGATGATCCATTTATGCGGGTCAAAAGGTTAGTAAACCGCAATGGTCTCTACAGTTTGAGGGTTGGCGACTACAGGCTCATAGTAAGCATCCAGGTCGAGAGGTCGGTTATAGTAGTTCTGGCAGTTGGGCACATAAGGAACATACCGTATTTGATCAGTTAGCAGTTGCGGATATATGGCCAGTGAACTACGCCCAGGTAAAACCGCCGCTTTATCGACTTGCGCGGAATACTCCAGCATGGCTGTGGTGGTCTAATCATCCTTAGCATTAAGGTTGTACACTGCAGCCTCTCAATTATGCTCTGCCTCATCTGGCTGGAAAGCACGTTGATGTCTCTTGTTTCAAAGTTGTCCCCTACCTTGACCTGTAGTGTAGCTGGCACCAAATATGCCTTTGGCATTGTTAGTGAACCATCTTAGTGAAAAAGCTTTTCAGGGGTGTCTGCGTTAAGGTGGTTCTTTAACACCTTAACTTCAAATGGCAGACATGCCTGAGCCTCGTCTCTTTGCAATCACCTGGTTTTTGCTGACTGCATTGTATAATTTTTGGGAACATAACCTTAAAATCGCATTGGTAATCCATCGCTTAAAAGCAATGGTTTTGAAATAAAATAAATCAGTGCCTGTTTATCAGCCACTTCCATAGGGGAATTAACCTTATTTCATTGCCGTCAACGGTCATTTTATCTTCGAGGTCCCACGTGATAACAGTTAAATTACTGCAATTAAGCATAATGGATGCCTGGACCAGGTTTCTGTATTCCCTTTCATCAACCTTATCACTTGCATAGCTAACCTGAATTAATTCCTCGACATCCTCCTTCTTTATTACAAAATCAACTTCAGCGTTTTTATCATCAAAATAGAACACATTTTTGTTCACTTCGTACCCCCCTTTTACCAGCTCCAGCAGAACAAAATTTTCCATCAATTTACCAAAATCCCTTTTGTATTAGATAAAAGTGTACAGCACATTATCAACCAAATATGCTTTGGGAATTGACAGTTCCAGCTTCCTTGAGCTTGCATTTGCATGATACTTCCTCAAATAGAACACAAACTGAATGTCAGACAGAATCTTTTGAAAGCTGTACAGCAAATTCTTTCCTACTTTAACGTTCTGGGATTTCAGCGTGCTGTGCACTTTATTTATCGAAAATTTTGTGGCCATGGACGAAATGGAGCTCTTCACCAAAAATTCCAGTGTGTATCTGTTTTTGATGTTGTACCTTTAAATTATGTCCTTGTATATTACTAGGTCTACATAGTTTGCAATAATTTTGATGGCTCTACGTTGTTCAGCACGATATCGGGAAAGGTACCATTTATAAGCACGTTTTCAAGCAACCTCATTATTTCAGAAATTCGGTACCTGTTATACGCGGTTTCCTTATCTACGTTAATCCCTCTTTAGAATTTCTGCAAAGGAGAAGGGACAAATATAAAATGGAAGGCTCCTGCCTCGTAGCTGCGTAGCGATTTCGCTTGATAATAGCTTGGAGCCGGTCAGGAAAATGTAATGCCTTTTGGATTCGTATAGCGAATAAACATGATGTTCCCAGTTGGTCAGGCTTTAAAGTTTCTTTCTTTATGAAGATGGTAATTTATGGGTTAAGCAACTGCACCATTAAAACCGGCCTGATGAATTCAAACTGGGACACTGAAGCTCAGATGCAAGAGGGGTTCACATTTTCTCCAGATCTGCACCGATCATTCTGGACAGGAATTGCAGGCCCTTTTCATGGTCTCCCGGGGTTATGGAGTAATGGTTTCCTATTGGTCTGGTAAGCATGAGCGACGGGTCACCTTCAATTTCAAGTGTGACCTGAGTTCTGCAAAGGTCATTTTTCCACTCACTTTTCAAAACCCTGCCAATACCGTACCTCATCAGCTTGAGGTTCCTGTCCATCCTGAGCAGGGTCATTTTGCTTCCCTCATCAAATTTGCCGCTTATGCCAACCCCTAATCCGGATTCAAAGTGACTCATGTACTTGTAATCAGATAGAATTGAGGTGGGCGATGTGCAGTGAGCTATTGTGACATTCCTTCCCCTGATGGTAGCTATGTTGCCCATGAAACTGGGCCTTCCAGAGAGGCTGCTCAGTATCATCATTGAAACCGCAGCTGGGGCATCGCCCTCACACCCAGCAGTGTAACCCTCATCATTCAGCCTTGAGAGTGCCAGGCATGCAGTGCCCCTTAATGGTTCAAGCAGGTCGAAGCACCTTATGCTGAACGACGAGCTTCCAGTTTCCTTCAGCTCATCCCTGATGGCCTTTTCTATTTTCAGTGACGTCCTGAAATCGTTTTCATTTGGCCCCACTGCCTGTGACCTGCCCATCACGCTTTTAACTTCATCATCGCTCACCTGTTCGGCCTTTGCCCTTTCTATAAATCCTTTAAGGTCAACCCTTTCTACCTGAAGCCCGACCCTTTTCATGTCATCTTCTGATGGTGTGCTGTATATCAGCCACGGACTCGGCTGCCCAAAGTAAAGGAACTTTGTTCCCCTGAGCTTTTCATGGGCAATCGAAGCTGAAACGTAGGCAGAAATTCTTTCAATGTCATCGTACCTTGCCACAGGCACATTCAGTGCGGATGCAGCTTCAAGAGCTGCCGGAAGGCTGTTCAATGAATCATGATAGAGGAGCATAAGGGATGATGCTGATCTAGAAACTGCCCTGGCAAGGTGCTCAGTGCCACCAGTGATCATCAAAGCTATCGCACTGTTTCCCCGTGCAATTTCTGAAGCTTTAACTTCATCCTTAACCGGATCGAATTTTTCAATCATCAATCCGTTTAGCGCTTTAACGGCCTCCTTTGCAACTCTTGCATCTTCTGCCGGGTTCGATAGGCTCGATGCCAGAGGTATGAATCTAATTGTCATAAATTTAATCTCAAAAGCGCCTATTTAAGTTTCGCCTTTGTAAGCAGTTTCAAAACTGCGGATCAAAGTTGATAAGCATGATTGACTTCAATGCTCTATGAACCCTGCAGAGGAATTGGCAAGGGAGCTTTCGGAGCTGCTTGGTGCGGACTACGATGAAATCCTTTACTATGTTAACCTGCTTCTGAAACTTCCTGCAGTTTACTGCGCCGGGGCTGAAAGGGATGGCCTCGTCATAAGGGATCATTCAGGAAACGTCGTTCCGATTCATCCGAGAATGGCCATATCGAACCTTTACAAAATTTCGCTCATCAGAAATCCCGGAGTTAGGGAGCACAGGCATCGCATTGACGAAATCATAGCGAAGTTGATTTCGCTTTTAACTCAGTGAACTCAGGAAACAAAATTCACAGAGCTGGTACCATAACTGGACGGAATTTGATAAAAACGCTTATATCTTCTTATATGTTTTTAAAAACAATGGAAATTACAGACAATGAGTTGAAGGAAATATTCATGAAGTTCAAGAATGTAGCCACAGTTGGTTTTTCAAAGGATCCATCAAAGTGGGCCGGCTTTGTGCCAAGGTTTCTGATATCAAAGGGTTATAATGTTATACCAGTAAACCCCATGGCAGACGAGATAGAGGGCAGAAAATCATATCATCAGCTATCAGAGGTTCCAGAGCAGGTGGAAATAGTGCAGGTTTTCAGGCCATCAGAGGAGGTGCCAGGCATAGTGAATCAGGCCATAGGCATGAACGTGAAGGTAATATGGCTTCAGAAGGGCATAGTGAGCGAGGAAGCTGAGAAGATTGCTGAATCCCACGGCATAACCTTCCTTCAGGACTTATGCATGTATGAGGAATACACAAGGCTCTTTGGACCGTGACGTGAACTACGCCCGGCTAAAGCTTCCCCCTTCATCGACGAGGCCACGTGCAGAATTCAGCATGACTGTGGTGGTCTC
>JBMFVR010000075.1:0-6527 GCA_049965895.1 Nitrososphaeria archaeon
AGACCTTAGTGGTGCAGACCTTAGGCATGCAGACCTTAGGCATGCTGACTTACGAGGTGCAAAACTAAACGGCACTAACCTAAGGCGTTCTTATCTCATAGATGTAGACCTTGAAGGTGCAGACCTTGAAGGTGCAGCAGCAGGTGTAGCAGCTGCGGCGTTTGGATTTGATGGTCAAAAATGCAGTGCACTATCAAGGGTGTACGTGCAGGCAAATGTTGCCAAAAGGTTCGTTGAGCTTCTGATTGAAAGGGTGAAGGAAATAAAGATAGGTAATCCACTTGAAAGGGAAGTGTACATGGGCCCTCTTATAAGCAGTGAAGCCTTTGAAAGGTACAAATGGGCTGTTGATCTGGCAAAGAGAGACGGTAAAATATTATATGGTGGTAATGTTGTTAAAATCGAACTAGACGGTTTCTATGTTGAACCCACCATAGCAGAGCTCAAGCACGGGCACGAGCTATACAGGAAGGAGCTCTTCCTCCCATTTCTTCTTGTGGATTACTATGAAAGCTTTGAAGATGCCTTGAAGATGGCCAATGATAGCCAGTACGGACTAACCGCAGGTCTGTATTCAAAAAGAAAGAGCGAAATAGCAGCGTTCAGGGGTTCAATAAATGCAGGCGTGGTTTACATTAACAGATATTCAAGTGCTACAACTGGAGCAATCGTTGGATTTCATCCATTTGTTGGATGGAAGGGCAGTGGCATAACAGGAAAGGGCGCTGGTGGTCCATTCTATCTGTTGCAGTTTTTGAGGGAACAGAGCATATCTGAAATATCAGCTTAACCCTGAGTATAAATCCTTCTTAACTCCTTTTTATCAATTTTGTTAGTGCTCGTCCTTGGCATGTTTTCAATAAATATGATTTTATCAGGAACCCACCATTTCTGTATTCTCCCTATTTGCACGTATTTTTCCATATGTTCATATATCTCATTTTCATTTATCTGCCCCTTCCTTGTTACAAAGGCCACAGGCCTTTCGCCCCATTTTTCATCTGGAACACCAACCACAGCAACCTCATTTACGCCATCAACTTCACTCATCACGTTTTCCACAATGAGTGTTGGGATAAATTCGCCACCACTTTTTACGGCATCCTTTTCCCTGTCAACTATATGAATGTACCCAAATTTGTCTATTACAGCAAGGTCTCCTGTATGCAGCCATCCGCCCTTCCAGAGCTCTTCAGATTTTTCAGGATCAAGGTAGTATCCCTGTGTTAGCCAGGGAGTACGTGCAACAACTTCACCTACGGTGCTGCCGTCCCATGGAACTTCCTTTCCTGAACCATCTATTACCTTGACACTAGCCATTGGTATAGGAAGTCCAGCACTGGAAAGGTAATCTGTGGCTTTTTCTCCTGAAAGTTGAGCAGTTTGATCGTTATGAATTGCAATTGTAAGCACCGGGCAGGTTTCGGATAGGCCATATCCTCCAATGGCTGTAATTCCAAATTTTCTGGCTTTTTCGGCAAGCCCGCGCGGCAGTGCAGCTCCTCCTATAATTACTTTCCATCCTCTCAGGTAATCTCTGTACTCATCAATGTTTGGCGCATTTAACATCATGTAGAGGATTGAGGGGACCATTGTGGAAAATGTGACTCTTTCATTCTTCAGCAGGTTCAGCAGAACAGTAGGTTCATATTTGCCCGGCAGGACGTACTTGTTACCGTTCAAAAGAGCAACATATGGCATGCCCCATGAATGAACATGGAACATTGGCACAAGCGACATAAACACATCTTTATCGGTAAGTGATAATGGCGGGTACTTCATAAATGCTACTAATGAAAGAGTGTGCAGGAAAAGGTTCCTGTGCGTGAAAGTTACTCCCTTTGGCATACCCGTTGTGCCTGATGTGTAAAAGATGGTGGCCTGTGAATTTTCATCAATATCAGGTGGCTCGCAGTTAGTTTTCTTGACAAGATCATCATAGTCATAATGCGGAGAAAGGAGGGTCTGGACCCTTTTGTTGTTGTCCGAATATGTTATCCAGCCCTTTATGAAGTCAAAAAGTGGTGCACTCTTTTCAAGAATGGGAACAAATTCATCTCTTACAATAACGTACTTGTCACCTGCATGGTTCATGGTCAGGTATATCAGTTCTGGCGGATACCTTATGTTTACGGTATGCATAACTGCGCCAGCCATCGGTATGGCAAAATAAGACTCCATGTAAGTTGTAGTATCCCAGTCCAGCACACCTATCACATCACCCTTTTTTACACCTATTTCCTGAAGCCCATTGCAGAGCCCATTAACCCTTTCCATGAACTCACTGTACGTGTACCTTTTTATGTCCCTGTAAACTATTTCTCTTGATCCAAAGAGCCTTTTAATGTTTGAAAACAAGTTTTTCATATTCAATTGATAGTTATAAGCACCCATAATAATTAATTATAAAACACCTAAATTTAAATTTTGCCTGCATGATTTATAGAAAGCTCAAACGTTCTTTTGCCATAATTCTTTAAGTTGCTTTCAAGGGCACTAAGAACAGATATTATAAAAAAATACAAAGTGGGCGTTAAGCTGTAATGAAGAGGAACAATGATGCTGGTTAGTTGCTCAACTGGGCAATGCACGAATTAAGACCTAAATGGTGTATTGGGCATACTGAGGATAGCTGTTGGATTTTTAAAAGGAATGTTATGGGTCTGGGGGAAGCTGTAAATCTCAACCGATAAGACACACGGACTTCCCCAAGACTGGTGCTAGCTGTGTGTCATTGAAACAGGAAACAAGTTCTTGTGTCGCGGATGAACCCGAATGGGGGGATAGCGGCATTGGAAGCTCACGCGCTTTAGCATGAGAGAATGTCACTGATTGCAATTAAGCCATTGTTACGGATCGACGATTAGGCTCCATAAATGGATTAACCTTGGTGAATCTAAAATCCGTTAAGACTGATAAAAGGTCATGCCATTGTCTGTAACAGTGGGCTAAATTTTTATCGAGGCAAATAGCTTTGACCAACATTACATTTTTGCAGGGCTATATTTATATTTTTGTGTCTATAATCTGGAGATGTATATGGCCACTATTAATAAAAGGGATGGCTGTTCAACTTACTGTCAAATAACAAATAAACCGATAAGCAGAATGTCGTCAATTAATTTACAAGGGATGAATGTTAATTGAACTTCATATTGGTAGCTGTTTTCTATTTGACCTATTTATTTGTGCTATTTAGCGTTATTTCCATACTGTATACGTTCACGCTTTGGGGAAAAAGGTATTCTATAAAATTCAGTGTGGGACGCATTTGGAAGCTTGGCATTGAAGAATTGTACAGGCTGATTAGGGGGGATTCCATAGACAGGATGCATTTCGCAATAGTAGTTGGCTTGCTGCTTTCCATTGCATTTGCACTTCTGGGTCCAGTTCTTATGTATCTTTGGCCTCTGCTTTACTTTATGCTTGCGCTTTCAGTCCCGGTCATAGTTGGTCTTTTGCCTGCACTGGCATGGCGTTTACAGCTTCTAAGGAAGAGTGAGGTGCTGAACAGAAAACTCAAGGGCAGTGATAAAATGATTTCAAGCTCAAAAAAGCTTCAGGTAGTGCTGATAGCTGTAATATCGTTTACCATCGCTCAGCTTATAGTTGAATGGTTGAGCGGATTTGGCTGGCTGGCAAACATCCTGGACGCAATCAAGAACCTCTTTATAGCAGTTTACTATGCAAAACCATCCATCAATCTGATCAAGAACTTTGATAGGCCTGTGAACATGGTAAAGGCCCCGTTTGAGTTAAAGAAAATACAGTCAGGGGAAGTTGATGCCTCGCAGGTTAAAATGGGTGTGGATAAAATAGGTGAGCTGGACAGTGAAGTGATGGCTTCATGTGATTCATGTGTTGAAATAGGTGCATGTGAAGCAGCTTGTCCTGCAACAGCAGCTGGCAGGATGCTTTCCCCGAGAGTTCTTGTCAGGAAAATGAGTGTGCTCAGGGAAACCCAGGGAGAAGGTTCAGATCCATTTTTGTCAGTTTCAGACGATGAGGTTTGGTCATGCACCACGTGCGGTGCATGCGTTTATTCTTGTCCAGTGGGTGTTGACCATCTGGGGCTAATTTATTCTTTGAGAAGGACGATGGTGGAGAAGAACAGGCTTGACCAGAAAAAATCCTCGCTATTAATGAATTTGATGCAGGGTGAAAATTCAATGGGGATGTCAAACTATGGAAGAAATTCATGGATAAAGGAAGAGTTCGGAATCAATGAAGCAAGGGATGGAAGGCCTTTTGAATACCTTCTGTGGGTGGGCTGCCTGCCCAGCTTTGATGATCGATCACGTGAGAGTGTGAGGTCGCTTCTGAAAATAATAAAAGAGGCCGGATTATCTGACAGGTTTGCTTTCTTGGGCGAAGAGGAGACATGCTGTGGTGATCCTGCCCGCAGGCTGGGGGAAGAAGGCACATTTCAGAACTATGCGCTTACCAACATTGAAATATTTAAAAAATATAACGTCAAAAAACTAGTTGTCCTCTGCGCTCATGGATACAACTCATTTTCAAACGATTATCCGGCTATTGATGAATACGGTAAAGAAATAAAGGTTTATCATGAATCGCAGCTTATTGAAGAGCTGGTAAATAATGGAAAGATAAAACTGAGAAAGACTGATGAGGATGTTGTGGTGCATGATCCATGCTATCTGGCCAGGTACAATGGGGTTGTTGAACCGCAGAGGATGGTCATTTCTACAGTTGCAAATCTCAAGGAACCAAAGCTAAATGGTGAAAGAACGTTTTGTTGCGGAGCAGGCGGTGCAAATTACTGGTACGACGTTCCTGAGGAAAGGAGGATAAGTCATGAAAGGCTTGATCAGCTGTCCGCTACCGGCGCAATGGTGACTGTTACTCTGTGTCCGTTCTGCAATGCTATGCTCAGCGATGCTTCCAGTGTAAAAATGAATGGCTCCATGAAGGTGATGGATATATCACAGCTTGTTGAGGAGCATATGGAAAAGCACGACTAAAGTTTATAAAACAGCAATGCGATCTAGATTTATGAAGGGGCTTGTATTTTCTGAAAATGCTGAGCTCATTAGGGAAATGCTGAACTTTTTGAACGGAAAAATAGATACAGATGTAGTATTTATGGGGGCAATGAGCGAGGTTGCTTCATTTGGGTCGAAAAAAGTATATTACATGGATGGTTATCCATTTGATCCAGAATCAATCGCCCTTGCGCTTGAAAGGATTTATTCAAATGGTTATGACTACTTTTTTTCAGGTGCAACTACAGTGGGAAGGGAAGTGACTGCCATGTTTTCTCAAGATTTAGGGCTGCCAATGGAGTCAGAAATAATGTCCTTTGAGCCTACTGAAGAGGGCGTAAAAGTTTCCAGGTTCTTTTTTGGAGGGAAAACGATCATGCAGAAATTGACCAAGGCTAGGGCCTTTACTGTAATGTCAGGAGTAGCCAGCCCCATAGCGGTTGATAAATCGTTAGAAGCTGAGGTCATCAGGGTGCAGGTCCAAACCGGTGCCATAAGCTTGGTTTCTAAAGAGGAGAAGCAGAAGGGCTCAGTTGATCTGAGCAAGGCTGATATAATTGTTGCTGTTGGAAGGGGTATTGGTAAAAAGGATGGCATCGAGCTAGCAAGACAGCTGGCATCGTTGCTGGGTGCCGAATTGGCCGGCAGCAGGCCAGTTTGTTCCGATCTGCACTGGCTTGAAGAGGAAAGGCAAGTTGGCCTTTCAGGAAAGAGAGTTAAACCCAAGATTTACTTGGCCCTAGGAATATCCGGTCAGATTCAGCATATAGTTGGAATGAGGGATTCTAAAACGGTCATAGCAATCAACAAGGACAAAAGCGCACCGATATTTAATGAGTGCGATTATGGTATTGTGGGCGACATATATACTGTTGTTCCCATGCTTGTTCAGGCGTTGAAATCTTAGGATTTAAGGATCTTTGAGATCTCATTTACACCTTTTGCCACATCTTCAAATACTATCCTTTTTCTTGACGATTCTGGAGCAAGGTTGCTGATAATTGTATAATCCTCAGGGTACTTTGTGTCTACGCTTTCGATTTTTAATGGCTTTCTAGAAGCTGCCATAATTTGCAGTAGCGTTGGTATCCTAGGTGCATTTATTTCCTGCGCCACCGACACAATCAGAGGTAGCTCGCCCTCCACTACTGCGTTAAAGTCCTCAAGCTCCAGTGTTGCTCTGGCCTTTCGTTCAGCTAGCTCAAGTTTCATAGCGTTGCCAAGAAGCGGTCTGCCCATTATTCTGGCTAGCCTTGGCGCTAGCTGCGCAGTATAACTGTCTGCAGATGAATATCCCATCAGAACCAGATCCCATTTAACTTCTGCAAGTTTTTTCGAGATTATTTGTGCTGTAACCCTTGGGTCGTTTTTCCTATATCCCTTTATGATTACACCTTCATCAAGTCCCATGGCCAGTGCTTCCTTTATTACTAGGCTGGCGTAATCGTCTCCAAATATTATTCCAATGGATTTTCCACCATTTTTTTCCTTTATTCTTACCGCTTCTTCTACTGCATTTCT
>JBMFVR010000076.1:0-6495 GCA_049965895.1 Nitrososphaeria archaeon
CTCGATGCCGGATATTATTCTGTAGAAGTGATAAACCTGCTTAATGCCCTTGGAATCAGATTCATAATGAGGGCACATAACAACGGAACGTTCAGGGCAGCGATGATATAATGTACACAACAAAGAGCAGCAAGCTGCCGGCCAGGGATCAGGCCACCTTCAGGGTCGTGGCCTTTAACGGAAGGGACAAATTCGGCCATCTGGAGCTTTTCGTATTTGCAACTAACACTGACCTTAAACCCAAAATGATAAGGAAGAGGTGGGCCATAGAGACATCCTACAATAGGATGATAAGCCAGTTCCTGCCAAAGACTACATCAAAGGTATACTCTCTCAGGAAGCTTTACTTCTACCTCGCTGTCCTTTTCTACAACTTGTGGGTATTTGTAAACTATAAACATGAAAGGGTTATAGTTCAGCATGTCAAGCTTGAAGTAATTCTTTCTAACATATACTGGATAATTAATGGATAACTGTTTGCTGGGATAATGTCCAGGCATGCCTAGGTTAGGCTATGCCAGATGTTATGTCTAAAACCGATTTTCAGTAAAAATATCAGCGCAAATTTTTGATCGATCTGCAAAATGCAGCATTTGCCAAATGTGGCACGGCTGTTTTTAACAAAATCTGCTCATTACTGGCAAAAACAAGCAAAAGTTTTGATCTATCGTTTAAAGGGGAGAGTATGTCAGATTTGATTTACAAATAAATCAATCGTAACCATTTGAAAAAACCAAGTATATAAATGCTTAAATAAATGGCAAAAGGAAAAAATGTTGGTTTGGTAAAGATAGAAGCAGAAGCAAGCTTGGATAGGTTTAGAGAGTTCTTGATACTAAGCACCTGCAGGTCTTTTATGCCACGGGAGCTCAAGGAGGATCCAAGTGTGTTTCCTGAAAGGGAAGAGGGACCAGGACCAATATATGTGGAAGCTGAAGATAAGGTCACTATACAAAAAATGGGGGAAATAACTTTCGTTAAAGTGAGTGACGCCCTCGGGGTTATATATGAATCCAAAAGCGGTAATACAAAGCTGAAATGGAGACAAGTGAGGGGAAGAATGGGAAAGGTGACGGGCGTCGCCTCAGGGAATTCAGTTACCAATTTAATAACTGCTGGGGTGATTGGTAAATCCTATATAGAAAAGATTTTAAAGGAAGAACAAAAGATTTCTGAAAATGGTATATCCAATTCTAATGATTCCGGGGCCAACAAACCTCAGTGATCAAGTGCTAAAGGTAATGTCAGAGCCCATGTTGGGTCACACAAGTCCACAATTTTATGAGGAGTACAAGGAGGCGCAGGTTTTATCAGCAAAGCTGTTTGGTTCTGATGAAGATAAAACTGTGCTCTTTAGTGGATCAGGCACTTTTGGAATGGAAGCAGGAATAGCCACCTTTTTAAAAGAGGGAGACAAAGTGCTTTCACTTGTAAATGGCTATTTTGGTGACAGGTTTGCAAGGATAGCTGAAATTTATGGGATAAAGGTTAAAACCGTTTCGTTTCCGGATGGTGTTGCTGCTGACACTGATACGCTTAGAAAAGAACTGCAGAAGGAAAAATATAACGCAGTATCAATGACACATATAGACACTAGCACCGGAGTAATGAATGACGTAGTTTCTCTAGGGAATGTTGCAAAGGAATTCGGTGCATATGTTTTTGTTGACTTAGTTTCCAGTTTGGGGGGTGCAAGCTTCAGATTCAACGGAGGACCATTTGATTATGCGTACTCAGCATCTCAGAAGTGCATAGCTGCTCCTCCCGGGGCATCTCTGATTGCAATATCCGAACAGTTGCTGAAAAGGTCCAGTAAATTCAGTCCCAGGTCATATTACTTTAATCTCAAAATGTGGCTTAATGTAATGAGCGATCCAAAAATTTACCTGACAACTCCAACCATACCTGTAATCCGGGCGCTGAGAATAGCTCTCAAGGAGCTCTTTAGTGAAGGAATTGAAGTAAGAGTAAAGAGACACAAAGAAATGGGAGAACTTGCATGGGAATTCGTAAATTCTAGAGGCTGGTCACCCATTTCTAAGAATCCTTCATCAACAATAATTGCAATAGATCTTTCGCTTCCAATTTCTGCGGCAGTGAAGGAATACATGCTTAGGAAAAAGAACGTGCTAATTGCCACTGGCATAGGACCCAAGGCTGGCAACATAATTAGGATAGGTTATATGGGAAACACTGACAAATCGTTACTGCTGAACACGCTGAAGGGGGTTGAAGAAGCAGTTATTTCTGTCAAATCAGGAGCTTATTAACCTATTTATCGAAAGTAAAAGAACGGTCTGTCCGGTTTTGACCATAAATTCCAAAATTCAAGCATGGGATGAGGTAATGCGGTCATCTTTATGCTAAATTTATACCGGCTTTAGTGCCAGAATACGTGCCATTTTGCTTTATTGGGCAGACTTTTATGGAATCCTGGCATATTGCACGCTATCTGATGATGGTTAACAATCATTATCATGCCATATGGTATGCCATTGATATCACATTCCATATTACTGGTCTGCACATTGCCTCGACCTCCTGGTTGTGTTGCAGCTTTGACCTTATGTGCTGGCTCATCCTCCTCTTTACTGCAGAAAATATGCCCTCAATTATGCTCCTCCTGTGATAGTGCTCATTGTAGCTGTCATGATCCACCTGCTTACCATGTCATACCATGCAGGGTATCCGAACGAACGCGATTTTATATTGTTCTTGATTGCTATGTATGGCACAGCCCCCATATCGGCTATCAGCTGGGCATTTATCCTTGAAAGGTAACCCTTGTCCAGGTACATTTCCTTTATACTCATGTTCAGCATGTCAATCATTGGCTCAAGCTGTTTTGTATCAGAAGCGTTTGAAGGCGTTGGCGTTGCTACAAGGAAGAACGGCATATCAGTGTCGGCTGAAATCAATGCATGTAGTTTGATGTACTGCCTCCTGCTGCCCTCGCCGTATTTTACTGTGTACCATCTTCCGTACATCTGAGTTGAAAAGCCTGTGCTGTCACCGGCAGCGTTGACCTTCCCTGCAGGTTCATTATCATCAGTGCTATCAAACCGATCAGTTCCTGAAAGTAGTCCTGAGAAATGTCTTTATTGTGGGCTTGCACAGTGCTTGCTACAGGCAGGTGCTCTATTCCGAGCGCCTTCCTGTACTCCGCAACACCGCGGAGCCTGGAGAAGGTGGAGCGGTATGAGAGCCCTGAAAAGGTTTTAAAGAGCAGACCTTGACGAAGGCTCTTGGGTCGGCACTGGGCCTGCCCACGCTGCCCTTCTCCTTTACCGGGGCAGGCAGTGCAGCCTTTGAAATTATAGGAAAGATCAGCATCTCCTCTATCGTCCTGAACCTATTGTACTTCTTCCAATCTCTAGGCGTTGACCTCTTTCCATGGTTTTTGCCCAAATCCATCAACCTCCGCCTGCGCAGAATGAGCTATCTGCTGAAGAAGAGAGAGAAATGATAGCCCTTCTGTTTCAGCAGATATCTATTTTAACGAGGTAAATATAAACATTAAGAGAGAGAAGCGCTGCATCAAGCCTTGCATGCTGATTGATTGCATATGCCTAATTATGGTCAAAACCTATCACTGAGAAACATTTTTAAACCGTAATGACCAAAATCAGACAATTGCTTTCAATATTGAGATTGTCTGCTGGGGACACAGGCTGTTCCTGGATGGCCTCAACGGGTGGTGATTAAAACGAGGAGGCTAGGCATAGGTATAACGCTACTGGCATCATATTTGATATATACAGTAAGCTGGTCCTACATTACTGTGATGAAGTTCTTTGCAGGCTATGCGAATGTATTTGACCTGGGGCTTTTCATGGAATTTGGATGGGAAGCGCTTCACACCGTGCATTCATTATCAGCATTCCTTTTCTGGTTTGCCTATAACGGCATTATATACTTGATATCCCCCATAACACTGCTCAACAGTTACCCGGCAATACTGGTGCTACAGTCGGCATTTATTGGATTGGCGGTGTTTCCCCTTTACGGCATTGCAAAACATTTCCTAAATGACGATTTGACTGCACTTCTGATCTCCCTAAGTTACCTGATATATTTCCCCCTTGCAGGCGTAAACTGGTTCGATGCGCACTATATGGCGTTCTTTCCAACACTGTTCATCACTGCCTATTACCTTTATATCAAGGGCAGGTACCGGCTTTCCCTTGCGTTTTTCATCATGAGTAGCATGGTCAGGTACCCGTACTTTATTTTTCCGTTCATGTTTGCGCTGGTAGTTCTTGCAGAGCAGCTCAGGGACCATTGGAAAAGTGGAAAGCACGTCCCTGCCAAATTGTACCTTTCAATTTCAATAATCGGCTTTGGAATTTTCCTCTCTATAATATATTATTTTTTTT
This sequence comes from Nitrososphaeria archaeon, assembly GCA_049965895.1. Lineage (GTDB taxonomy): Archaea > Thermoproteota > Nitrososphaeria > Conexivisphaerales > UBA164 > KM4347-05. The sequence continues at coordinate 4,377 of JBMFVR010000076.1, forward strand.
ACGTACATGGATCGTTTGCGGCTAGCTTTGCAGGAACGAGCAATATAACAGGAACGGTAAGGCTTAACAGCGGAAATATAACATATATGTTAAGCGCAAAGGAACTTACTACCGTGCTATTTTTCCTGCCGCTGATGTTCCTGCCCATACTATCAAAAAGGTGGATCGTATTTTATGTTCCGTTTTTCTATCTTGTTTTCACTTCAAATTACTGGGGATACATGTATCCATATGTTTTTCAGCTTCAGTATCCTGCAGGGATCGTGCCTTTCCTTTACTTGGGACTCATAGAAGGGTCAAAAGTGCTCAGCAAGGGCACGAAGAGGAAGGACAGGGCAATCTCTGCAATGTTGATTGTGTCTGTAATCATCTTCGCTTTTGCGTACGAACCGTACGGTCCACTGAACAGTAAATCAGGAATTGATTACAACATGGCTCAGCAGACAAGTGCCAATATGAAGGTGTACAGCGAAATCAACAGCATGGTCAAGCTGATAAACAGAAGCGATCCTTATGTGCTCTTTCAGTCAAATTTGCCTCAGGTTCTCCCCAGGCCATTAAAGTATCTTAACACACCGCTTATAACCAATATAAATGAAGTAACTTACAACCTGGATCACATTTACCCTAACGGAACATCGGTACCGATCAGGGTTGACTATGTGCTTTCTGATCCATATTCGGGATATTACTATTCAAAGGGTGGACCGCCGTTCAATGCCAGCATGTACGATTTTATCAGGCAATTCTATAATTCCACAGACTATGGGTTGCTCGCTGAAGCTTCAGGGATGATGCTCCTTGAAAGGAATTACTACGGGAGTGTGAGGTACTTTGTTCCCATGAACCAGAACTTTACCACGAGCCAGATGCTTTCCACATTAAAGCAAAAGAACAGCGATTATTTTAACTTCACTGACTTTAACAGCACCCAGTACACCATTGCATGGTATGGACCGTACACAACGCTCTACCCAGGAACCTACAAGCTAACCTTCTGGCTATACACCACCAACAACAGCAATCCTCTTCTGCTTCAGGTTACCGCAAATGGAGGGTCAACCGTGCTGATGTCGAAAACGCTTGAGCCAGGTACCCTTAAGGACAATCAGTGGAACAGGGTGAACCTTACCCTCTATTCTAATGAAATTTACCCCGAAGTTGAATTTCGTGGATTGCTTGCGCGCTGGAACGGCACACTGCTGTTCAGGGGGGTGAACCTAAAACAGACTGGGCCAGGGCTGCCAAACGCATTTGACCAGTACTTCTATGCTGACCAGCTTTTCCCAGGGCAGGGAGCAAGAACTGCCTCCAACGGGTCAATAGTTGTGACAAATGAAAGCAACACGATAGCGTGGTACGGGCCATACACTACACTGGGACCTGGCAGCTATATGGTGAAGTATTCACTTTCAACTACAAACAGCTCACCTTACAACAGGGCAATGCTGCAGGTTACGGCTGATGGAGGAAAGGTCATGCTTGGAGAGCAGGGCATAACCGGCTCCGACCTCGGATCATCATATGTGATGTTCAGCATCAGCAGTGCCGAGCAGAACGTAGAGTTCAGGGGATATGTACAGAACTGGCAGGGCAACCTGACTTTAAACAATGTTGAAGTATTAAAGTCAGTACCCACCATGAACGTCACGTACCCTGCATATGGCCTTTATTCTAACATCTATGTGAATGGAACGGTGCAGCTCAACAACAAGAACACGTTCTGGTATGGGCCGTACACCACACTGGAACCTGGGAATTACACAGTCACTTTCAAGCTGAATGGGTCTGCTGTGCTTGACCTGCAGGCAACTGCTAACTACGGCAGCACTTACCTTGCGACAAGGACTGTAAGCATTAAAGGCCAAAGCGCAGTTACGCTTAACTTTAACATAAGCAAAACCGAGCAGTACGTTGAGTTCAGGGGGTACCTGATAGGCGGTTCGGCGAAATTACAGAAGGTCAATGTCTGTGACATCCTCTCACGCTAAAGCGCGTGAGCTTCCCATGCTGCTATCTTGGGTTCGTCTGCAACATGGAAACTTATTTCCTGATTCATTGACACACGGCTAGCACCCGTCTGGTGCCCCGCCGTTGGTGTCTCCACAGGCGTGACTAC
>JBMFVR010000077.1:0-6347 GCA_049965895.1 Nitrososphaeria archaeon
CAAAAGAGCTTCACGAACAGGGCTCAGTTCTCCAGTTAAAGGTGGGATCATCTACAGGAATGAATCCAGAAGGTTTTAAGAAGATAGTGCAGGTTATGGAAGAGGAAATAAAGGAAAAAACTGGAATCAATATAAAAATACCTGTTGATAAAGAGGGAGCTGATATACTTCTAATACATAATGCTGGGGAGTACATATCATGGCTAGAGAACCCTGAAGCTTATGCTATAATATTTGAAAAGGCTGGAATCAGCTGGACACTGAGCAGTGAGCCTGTAGGATATGATGCAGTAAATTACGGGGTATGGTACGATGATGTTCAGTTGGCTAGAATTGCTTTAAAGCATGTCGAGATAGCACACAAACTTGGAGTTAAAAAAATAGTAGTTGGAGAATGCGGGCATGCAACTAAAGCCCTGGTTGTAACGGCTGAAAGGCTGCTTACAAAGGAAAACTATATACCTAGAGAAAGCGTGCTTCCCATGCTTTCAGATATAGTTGAAAATGGTAAGTTGGACCTTGATCCCGAAAAAAATAGGTTTCCTGTAACCCTTCATGACCCATGCAATATGGTAAGGCTTTCAGGTATAGTTGAGCCTCAGAGAAAAGTTCTGAAAAAAATTGCACCTCTTTTCAGGGAAATGGAACCACACGGTGTTTGCAATTACTGTTGTGGTGGAGGGTCTGGCTTTGCAATTATGCACCCATACAATTTCGATCAGTGGAAGAACAAGGTGGCAGCAAGAATGAAGGTAAAGCAGATAACTGAGGCGTTCAGGGAAGAGAACACCATGCCAATCAAAAAGTATGTGTGCGCCCCTTGTAGCAACTGCAAAGGAGAAATCAGAGATTTCATAACACATTATGGACTGTGGAAAAACTATGGCATAAACTACGGTGGACTTGCGGAACTTGTAGTAAATGCAATGAAGGAAATAAACGGTTTCATAAATTTAAATGAATTCCATTGAACTCAAAATTTATAATGTTAAAGTAATTTTTGAATCAGACGCATAATCGAAAAATGAAGCCACCCCCCAGATTTCTATATCCTGTCTTGCAAATTCCTTAACGCTGAATCCCTGAACCGCTGCCGAGCATGCCACAAATTTAACGCCCATTTCAACCGCATTAATAAATTTACTTTTAATACTATCTTCGAGCTTTTCAAATACTTGTTTTTTTACCAGCAGGACGCTATCAAGAGCAAGAAATATAAGAACCTGATAATCCATTGCGCAGGCTGCTGCAGCATAATCAAGCATCATGCTAACTCGTGGCATATCAGCAGGCGCCATTGTTGCAAGTATTGCAATCTTGGGTTTAACCACACCATTATCCATGACATTTAGATTATGCAACTAATAAATTAATTTTTATTTGGATGGATAGCATAAAATGTAATAGATTTATTCAACGAATGCGTTTAATAATGCTTATATGTGCTATGCCTATAACAACATTGAAAGTTGAACAGCAAAGAAACAGGTAAGGTCTACATAGTCGGGGCAGGGCCAGGGGACAAATTACTCCTTACGTTAAAAGCACATTGGCTGATCAAAGAGGCTGAAGTTCTAATATATGATTACCTTATTCCTCATGAAATAATTGAGTTAGCAAATGATAAATGTATACTTGTTTCACATAGACGCGGCTCAACTTCAGCAGAAAGGTTTGAAGCATTTAAAAAAAATGTTCTAAAGTATTATAATGAAAAAAATACCATCGTAAGATTACATACGGGCGATCCAATGCTATTTGGGATGGGAAATGAAGAAATAATGTTTCTTAAAAAACACGAAATAAAATACGAAGTTGTTCCAGGAATAACCAGTGCAATTGGAGTTCCCTCAAGCGTGGGGTTGCCAGTTACATCAAGGGGACTTTCTTCCACTGTGGTTATATTTAGTGGGCACACCATAAATCAAAATGAGATCAAGTGGGATTCTCTGGCCAAAATTGAAGGCACGCTGATAGCGCTGATGGGTGTATCTGAAATTGATAAAATTACAAGCAATCTAATAAATGCCGGACTTGATGAAAAGACGCCATCATGTATAATTTCAAATGGCACTTTAAATAACCAGAAAGTAGTTTATGGTGAACTAAAACAGCTAGGAAATTTAATTGCCAGAGAACATATAACAGCCCCAGCCGTAATTGTCATTGGTAAAGTGGTTAAATCTCTACTTGATTAACTTTTTATTTACGTAAGTTTATTCCGAATTAATGCCAAAATATATCCCACTAATGGTAGACGTTGAAGGTAAAAATGTGCTCATCATTGGCGGTGGACGTATTGCTTACAGAAAAGCTAAACTGTTCTTTGAAAATGATGCGAAAATTACTGTAATAGCAAAGGAGTTCTACAGAGGATTCAGGAACAGCGCAGCAAACCTTATACATAACGATGTGAAGGATGTTGAAAACATTAAATCATTAATTTCTAATAGTTTTATTGTAATTGCAGCCACTGAAAGCAGGGAAATAAACGATTATGTGGAAAAACTTTGCATGGCAACTGGAAAGCTCTGCAATATAGTTGATAAATCAGGCACATATGTAATGTTTCCGGCAATTTTTAAGAAGCGGGATGTTATTGTTTCTGTTTCAACTTCAGGCAATGTTCCATATTTTTCGGCATTTTTAAGAGATATTGCAAAAAACGAGCTTTTCCTGTATTTAAAGGGATATACCATTCTAAAGCAACTGAGAAAGAAACTGATAAAAGCTGACCCGAAAGTACGGGTATCTATTTTTAAGGAAGTCATGCACGACAATAAATTCTGGGAAAGCGTTCAGACAAATGATAAAAGAAGTGCAGATAAAATTATAAAAGAAATAACTAGTAAATGGATCAATATTTAATGATTTTTATGTTGCTTACATGAGCTACCGGTTTTAATTTTTATTGCTTTGTGGCTTAACCACAAGTGCCCTATATACAAGGTCCATTAAACCGGAGTATTTGAGCTCATTGTTGTACATTTTATTAAGATACGGCACAACATGTGAAAGCTGAGCCTTACATATTGAACATGGTCTTATGACCCAATCTGAATTGTATCTCAGTGCTTCTTCATACCATAGCCTAGAGTACTGAGTGGCAAGAGGAACAACTTCGTCTGCAAGGTTTCCTCCCTGTCCACCACAGCACCACGTATATCCCCTGCTGTGCTCTGGATCAACCCAATCTTTAACCACATGCTTCATTATGTACCTTGGTTCTTCAGTTAAATCGCCTCCCCGTGCATACTGGCACGGATCCTGATAGGTATATTTTATGCCACCGTTTGCCTGAGGATCAAGGATCACCTTATTATCTCTGATAGCTTTAGCCACAAGATGATGTATATGAACTAGCCCTATTCCATACTGCCTGAGTCTGGGTAGGGTGTAGCCTTTGTGAACCCTCCATCCGTGACCACATTCCCCTGCTATGACCAACTTTGCGCCCATTTCCCTTGCCACCTGCACATAATTCTCTGCTAAACCTTTCATGTGTTCTGGATGTAGAAAAAGACCAAAGTTAGCCGTTTCAATTGCACGAGTATTAAATGAAAAATCGATGCCCACAAGGTTCAGGAAAAGCACATAACCCTTTAACGTCTCCATATTCATGTAAAGGTCAGCTGACGAGGGCAGCATCAAAGTATCGCTTTTCTCATTAATCTTGATTTTTACGTCAATGCCCTTTTCTGATTTTATTTCATCCTTCACAAATTTCATGATTGATTCCACGGCTGCTGGTTTTAAATTCATGTTGTTCCCGGTCTTCCAGTGTGCATCAATAGTCAATGAGGTGAACCTCGATGCCATTCCAATTTCATACAATATTGACCTTACTACCCTTGTAACATCAGTTTGGTCCACCCCGAGTGGACAAACGTAGGCGCACCTCCTACATATTAGACATAACCAATAATATGTATAAACCTTTTTTATGTATTCCATATCAACTTTTTTTACAGCACCAACGGCTTTGCCAAACACCTTTCCGCTAATCTTTTTACCCTTTATAACCGATCTTATAAGCTCCGCTCTGCCAAGCGGGGAATTATAAATGTCCCCAGATGTGATATAGGTGGGACAGGCGTACAAACATGCCCCGCAATGAACGCAAACATCGATAGCCATTTTCACATTTCTATTCTTATTATATTCTTCAGTTAGGCGCTTCGTAAAATGCCTTACTTTATCTTCAGGTTCTTTCAGATGGATATAACTGTCAAGCGGCGTTAACAATTTTTCATCAGCCATATAATGCATGAAGTTTGAGACATCACCATAGTTGAACCGCCTTTCTTTAAATATACGATCAAAGGACAATGACTAAATCGCCTCTTCATCTGTTTTTATTGATGGCCTAGAAATTGTTGGCATTAGCAAATATGAAAATGGATGCATCATCTTGCTCCATGGGAAGTAAACCAAAAAAACCATTACAAGTAAGAAGTGGATCTGAAAAAGCAAATAGCCGGCAATGGGTAATACATTTGGATGAAGCACAAATAGGGACCAGACCCAACTTGAAATTGTTCCAATATAAGTTGTGCTGTGGGAGGTTATCCCAAGCGTCTGTGCAAGGCCTGATACAATTATAAGGATGAGCAAAGAATCGGCAAAGTAATCATCTAGAAAGCTGAACTTACTTATTTTTAAATTAATTAAAAATTCATTAACAAGTTTGAGCTTTATCTGTTTTGAGCCAAATCTCCTTATTAAAAGAATGATTATTCCGGCAAGAGCCATTAATCCGCCTGCACCTCCTACATAAAGGGCTAAAATATGGTGGTAATATGGAGTTAAACCAAACCAACTCTGGAGATATGTTTCAGGTATAAAAACACCCAGATGCCCAAACAAAGCTATCCATATGCCCCAGTGGAATAAAAAAGAGCCTAAAAACAATTCGGGGTCCTTTTCTCTTCCCTGAAGAGTGTAGAACATAAACATTCTTTTTAGAACTTCCTTGGTAGTGACTGGCCAGCTGTTTTCATTAACTCCGGCATTTACGCTGTACATTCCGGTTAATAAAGTTGCATTTGCCCATGAAAACAAGCGATATGTAATGCCTAAAAGAAATAACCCCACTGCAAGATATGGCATGTATCCAAACAGTATTATTAAAATAAGCTGGTACACGATTGTTCCTGCCTTAAAATTATATTTAAGTCATATTCCACAAAAATGGAGAAACCTACTTGAAAAAGAATGAAGGGATAAGCTCTATTCTGCTCTTTAAATCCAGCAGTAATTTACAGCTACTGTCATCTATGGGTATGCTCACCATACAGCAACCCTTATTGCACATTTCACAAGAATATATGAAGATGGATTTTTTATCAGGATCAAACTTTACAAGGCCATTCTTGGTGCCTATAAGAGTGCTGTCATCCTTGTAGAAACTTATCCCTTTATCATCTTTTAAGACCCGGTTCAAAACTTCTCCCACAAGACATCTCATTGCAGCCCTCTGGGCCTCCTTTACACTTGAATTGCTAAGAGAATTTAGCCCTTCATATTGCTTGCTATCGATAATGTTTAACATCAGCAGGTTTGGATTCTCGAGCACAGTAACATCGTTCTGTGTTATAACGTATGGTAATAGCCTAAAAACAGGAAGCAGACTGTACAGGTCCTTATTTGTTTTTATGTTCCATTTTGTGGATAGTCTTGAAATGAAGGTTTTCTTGTCAGTACAGTTAAAGCTAAAACATACCAAGAGCCCCCTCACAGTTGATATATAAAAATGCCTTGACCTCTTGTCAGAGCCATTTCCGCTGGAAATTTGCTTTATAAGTCCCAAATTTACCATCTTTTTTGCTTTTTTATAAACAAGCGAAATACTGTATGGTGATTCTCTTGTTGCGCGATATAAGGAAGCTGGCTCGTTTATTATTACATAGGTAAGAATATCCAACATCACCTTATCAAATTCAATGTTAACAAGTTCATGTATACTTTTTTTTATTTCTTTAAAAAACTTATCCGAAATTCTGACAGGCTTCAGCCTTTTTTCCATTTTATTGGCATAAAAAGAAATTGGATACTAATAAATTATATGTATTTTTTTAGAGTTTATTTAACCCTATAGTAAATTTTTCTCAATGATGGTTCTTCATTAGCAAGCATGCTCCTGAGCTCTTCTGGGTCTGCCTCAGCACCCCTACCATTTACCTTTTCAAGCACAAACTCGATGGATGAAACAAGCCTGTTAATCTTGTTCTTTTGCTCCTTCGAGAGCGGCTTTGCCGATTCACCTTCTATAACAAGCTTCATGGTAAATGGTGTACTGCCCAACCTGTGAGTTACGTTCACATTCTTAAGGCCAGCCTTTTTGAGAT
>JBMFVR010000078.1:0-6271 GCA_049965895.1 Nitrososphaeria archaeon
CAGATATCATGTTATCCTTGAGGAAACTCTTAAACCGTTAAGGGAGCAGTTCCCAGAATACTTTGACAGTGATGGCAACTTCATTGGTCACATAACATCGAATTCAATGGAGGGTGGCAACTGGAGGATAAAGTATGCCATCAGGCTGTCTTTTACGAGGACTGACACTGTAGCAGGAAAAAGCATCCTGGCAGCGGTAAAGGACTCCGTGTTCACCATGAGTAATGGTAAGCCTAGCAGATAGGCATGGGCCATTTTGCTTTGCGGGGGATGGTGCTTGACAGTAGTATGGGTAATAGGTAATTTTAGCATATATTGAGTGTATATATTAAGGTACCACCGTTTCGCGCTTAAGAACATTTATATATTCAAAACTTGAAATAAAGTTATATGAATTTGCATAGAGATGTGCTTGACATCCTCAACACACCTGGCTACGTTTCGATCATCGAGGGGAGGCCGGGTGCCGGAAAAACGACCCTAGCGCTGGCTGCCTGCGCTAAGAGAAAGAGCGGTGTGTACATTACGTACAGCGAGCCCGAATCATCCATAAGGAAAAAGCTGGAAGCAGTTGCTCCCGGATCAGAGGTCAAAGTGATAAGCATGCTTTCAGGGGTCCCTGAAAGGGCCTTTTCAGCAATTGAAACCAGCCTGCAAACTGGCTCAACGGTGGTGCTAGATACCGTTGACGCAATGCTGCTCGGTATTAACAGCGGCGAACCTCTCAGGCCTTTCCTGCAGCTGATCTACGCCTCTGCAAAATCCCGCGACAGTTCACTGGTGATCATTTCTGAAGGCACCAGTCAGGCAGCTGGGCAACTCGCGTTCATAGGCGACGCGCTGATAAGCGTGGAGGTAAAGCAGGTCCTCGGATACCCGGCCAGAAGCATAAGGGTGCTTAAAGACAGGGATTACAGCATACAGTACCCCGTACAGTTTTTCACGCTTGAAAATGGGCTGAGGATCCTTGAGCCGGTTGACTTCAACGTATACCACGAAATCAGGAAGGTGAACTATATAAGAAGGTCCGCGTCGGCTGAACCTTCAAACGTGATAAAGCTGGGCAGCACGGTGCTGACTGAAATTGACGAGGAAGTTTCATATGTAGCAGCCAGGCAGTACATCATGTTCACGATCTTTGATTACCTTCAGAAGGGGTACAGCGTCAACTACCTGGTGCCGCCTGAGGAAAGCGATGACCAGATCCTCAGGGATTCCAGCGTGATTGGCGACAGGGCCAGGAACCTTAGAATAATTCACCCGGATGCTGCGGCTGCGGGGTATGACCCTGACACATTTATCAGGCAGATCGGGTCCATGATGTACCAGGAAAACGCCGTGGATGTGGTTAACCTGCTCTCAGAGGAGGATTTCGCCGTATTGAAGCCGCTCAACTTCGAACTCTTCCTCAGGAAGATCCTTGCCATGAACACAAAGAGGGGAGCGCTGGCCCACGCATACGGCTACACTGACCTCAGTTCAACCAGAATAGAAAAAAAGTACGTAAAGCTATTGAGGAAAATGACGGTGGCGGAGGGCCTGATCCTGGCCAGGAGCATCAAGCCGCCAGGACCGTTAAGGCATATAAGGATTGACCCTGAAAGGGGGGAAATGGAATTTGTGAGGATGGTATAGATGGACAGGAAGAGGATCGGCAGAATCGTGGAAGCTGCAATAGCAGATTACGGTGGAGACCTGACAAAGAGTGCCGTGCTGTGGCATTTGGAACACACGTACGGCCTTGGGCCGGCAGACGCAATCTTGCAGCCGGAGAAGTTCGTGATGGCGCTTAGGGACATTTATGGAGACTTTTTCAGCATAATAGAAGCCGACATATGCGATAAGCTTGCAAAAGAATACGGCATTGACTACAGTGGTGGAGGGCTTGTCAAGCTCGCGGAGGAAATTAGGGTAGGGTGACACCCACACAAAGCCGTTGAGGTTTACAGCTTCCCCAGACCCTTAACATTCTGTTAAAATGGGCACGTTTCACTACAAAATGACTTTCAGACAAGTATTTATACTGAAAACTTTCTTTGTCATACATGCACAGACCAACCCAATATGGCCATAACAGAAGCCCCTACCACCTGCCAGTTATGGTAATGATCGAGCTTTTTCTTTTGGCAATTCAATTTATTATGGGGATGTGGATGAACCTCTTTGCAATATTTCCATCATTAAACAGCCCATATATGTTCGGGATGATGAATGTCATGTTCTCTGTACCGGAACTCATGGTTCATATTATGGTTGGCATAATCATAGGCTTGCTGTCAATCATTATACTCATCATGGCAATGACAAAAGGTAACCCCACATTGATCGTGGTTAGTGTAATAGGTTCAGTTTCAATACTTTTCGCTGGCATAAGTGGGTTCGAATTCATGTTTTCCGGTTTTCAGAACAACACACTTTCATTCACCATGTCGCTCGGATTCATATTCGCAGTTATTTCCTATTTTATCTTCATTTATGATATATCTGTCAGAGAACGCAATGTTACCTCGTTTTCTGATCAAACCGTGTTGCATAGTGACATCCTCTCCTAAAGCGCGTGAGCCTCGTCTCCCTGCCCTTCCTTGCAATGGCCTGGTTTTTTGCTGCCTTGCATAATTATTGAGAAGAGAAACTTAAAAGCGTAACTGTGATCAGCTAAAAGCGATGGTTTTGAAATGAAATAAAAATGCTTAGGACTTTATAAGGAGACTGGCCCCTATAAATACAAGTATTAGCCCGAAAATGCTGAAGCCGGTGAAGCTTCCAAGAATGATTGAAGCGAGGGCCACAAACAGGGAATCCAGGTTAGTCAGAATATTTACCATGTTCATCAGCGCAAACTTTGTTTCAGCCAATGCGTTGTAAGAATACAGCTCAAGGTAGAGCCCTGCACTTATTGAAATGGCAGCTATGGCACTCAGCATTATTCCCTGGTATGTGACCCTGATCCCCGTGATTGCAAAAAGGGGTAAGAAAACAACTATTTCTGAAAGCGTTATCCAGAATATCTGTGCCATTTCAGTCCCGGGCTTCGCGGTATACGCTGTGAGATAGGACGAAACGCCGTACAGCAACGCAACAATGAGACCCAGTGCAAGGTCAGCCAGATTGATTGTTTCCGTTCCAGTTATCTGTGAAACGGCCATTCCAGCAACTATGATGGCTATGGCGATGGAAAACTTCAGCACTTCTTCATTGCCTGGCCTTGATTTCCAGCCTGAAATTATAAAAAATATGATCACCGATGACGGCACAAACACGTAGGCCGAGGAAAGGTAGCTAGAACTCATTATGCTGAATAGAATGTAATTTGCCGCAGCAAACATGATCCCTGCGGCAACCCATTTTATCCTTGGCACTGAGACGTGTCCCCCGGAAGATGCGCAGCTAAATACAGAGGAAAGGGCGAAGATGAAAAGGCCTGTAGATGCGGCGCTCATGCCTGACCTCAGGGAAACCGCTGCAATGGACCCCCACAGGCCATAGAGCACTGCGCTCAGCGCTGAAAGTGCCTGAATCTTCCCTTTCATTTCCTTTTAAGCACCGTGGAAAGAATGGCCCAGACAACCAGGATAAAGAGCAATGTGCTTGAGATAAGGATAAATGCCATGCTTGCAGGTGCCTCCGGTTTAAAGTAGGCAAAAAGGAATTCTTCCACAACCGAAGCGAAGCCCACCGCAGCCAGGGTGTATGTGAACAGCCTGTTCCACTTTTCAAGAAGAAGCTGATGCTTCATTTCAATCGACTCCGCCAGCAGGTTCATTTTTTCGTCAAATATGCGTTTGAGGTCATTAATCCCCATGTTTTCCTGCCCAATTTCCATCGCCTCCTTTACTCCTCTGTACATTGAAGCTGATATGACATGATAAAAGTCAAGCATGATCGTTGCGTCCTCCTTTAGTCTGGCCATTTCATCCTTGCTCTTGCCCCCCGCCTTCATCCTAACACCGTATGAGGCAAGCATAAGGTGCTGCAGCCTGAGGGGCTCGATTTCAACAAGGTAATCAAGGAAAACTGGCACCATTTTATCTACCGTGCTTTTTGCATGACCGCACGGCCTGAACTGGTCCTCCAACTGTTCCGCATAATCCGTTACTTTCAGGTTGGTGATTTCGGTGAACCTCTTTACCGGTTCATCCCTGAAGAGCACAACCATGCTATCCATCGAATAATATAGCATTATTTCATCTATCATCGACGCGTCATTAGAAACTGTTTTGCTCACGGTTCTCAGGCCTGCGCCCTCATAGCCGGGATCAAGCTCTATTATACCGTATAGCTCCCTATCATCAATGATATCTTCCCTCATGAAAACTGCAGCGTATTTTTCGCTGTACTTCTTTTTTACGCTGTTCATCAGGGCTGCAATGTAGCCGTCAATGTCCATGCCCTCTATCTGCCAGGAGCATCCTGCCTGAAGTTCTATTATGTCCTTAGCTGATAGCTCCTTTTCCTTCAGCAATATCAAAACGACAACCGAAGCGAGGCCAATTTTAAAGTCCCTAATGAAAATGTACGCGTCGCCTTCCAGACCGTATTGCCCGTTATATGCTTTGTGAACGCCCTCAAAGGCATTCAGCTCTGCCATGTTCAGATACTCTACCCCGAAGTTTATCAGGACTGAATGCATGAAGGCAAATAGCTCCTGGGAGGGCAGGCACTCTCTTGCGGTCCTGTAGGATTTGAGCCCAGCTGCAGTGGATCTTTCTATATCAAAAGTGTAAACGTATCCCGCAGCCATTATCTTATGGTATGCCATTTATTCTATCCCCTTTCATCATCATAATAGAGACCTTCCTGTATCCAAGATTTTCGTACAGCTCCACCGCGGCTTCATTTTTGATGTTCACGTCAAGCTTGATGGCCCTGCAGCCGCGGCCCTTTGCAAAATTTTCCACCTCCGCTATCAGTGAGCTGCCGATTCCCATCCTCCTGTACTCTTTTTTAACCACCAAGTCCCAGAAATCGGCCACATCACCCTCAATTACAACAATTGCATAGCCTACCAGAGTGCCGTCCATCCTGGCTGCAAATACAGCCGCATTCCTGTCGGCAATCAGGTCCCTCAGCTGCTGTTCTATTATCGATCCTGCAGCATCACTTACATTGTTGGTGTCAAGCGCAATGTTCATTTCTATTTCAACATCGGTGATGTAATTTTCCTTTAGGGCTTCAAGCATCATTTTTGTTGCTTCTCCTATTTCATCTACCCCAAGTCTGTCCAGCTGCATGAAAGTAAAATGGAACTGCACAATATAAGCGTAACTGAGCCGGCTTAATGCGTGAACCATATCCAGTTCGATGAAGGGATCTGATGCTGAAAAGCAAAATAGATACTGATGGGTAAAATTTCCGTTTTAGCAAAAAATTAAAGCCACTTTTGAGGAGATTTATGCATGAGGGATGAGATTCGCGCGCTTATCATAACAGCCATAATAGCTGCCATTTTGCTATCAGCGGCATCTACAGTGCCAGCTTTGATAAATCAAGGCGCAACGCAGAAGGTCATGCATAACAACGGGCTAGAGCTAATGATGAGCATAAATTCAAGAGTCATCGCCTCAGGGCAAACCATTTCTGTAACGATCTCGATGATAAACACTCTCCCAAAATATAACCTTGTAACCGCGTCTAATAACTGGCCCGGCTTTGCAGTTTCCACCGGCCCGTGCGGCACAATGAATGATCCCATGGGGATAGCGATTTTCAGTGGCTACTATACATTATCAAACATCACTTCAGCCGGGGAGCCCATGGAGATTTATGAACCGGGCATTTACAACTGTCCTGCAATGTTCCACATAAATGCTTATGCTTTCCTCCCCCACGGCTCATCCACGGGTCAGCCTGCAATTGACAATGCTGTGCTGAACGTTAATTCATATGAACTGTCCAGAACCATGAAGATCGGGGGTTACTGGTCCCAAAGCATGCCAATAAAATATTCAAACACTGGCATTCCATTATTAACAGTACAGTACAAAACCTTTGAGCCGGGAACCTATACAATCGTGGGAGCAGATGAATGGGGTGGCATGGTTATTTTGCACTTTCAGGTTAAGTCATCTGCCCTTTCTGACAAATAATATGAACGACAGCAGGCCAACCGCAAGCCCTGCAGCTAATGGAACATAAATTGTGTATAAAGCATGCGCTACAGCAGTCGCTGTTCCCGCGTGAACCGATACAGAATAGTAAAAGGCCTGCCTGGCATTTGATGTTGAATTCGTTGATAGCAGGGCCACCAAAAGCCGGTTCAGCAGAAAAAAGG
>JBMFVR010000079.1:0-6194 GCA_049965895.1 Nitrososphaeria archaeon
ATATCAACCCCGCTTCTTATACCACCTGAAGCAATCACAGGAATGCTGCTAACACTCCTCACCTCAAGCACTGATGCTGCAGTTGGTATGCCCCATTCAGCAAATGTCTCAGATAGATCCGACTTATCCTTATTGCCAGCCTTCTTTGCCCTTATGCCTTCCACCACAGCCCAGCTTGTTCCACCAACACCGGCCACATTGATTGCTCCAACACCAGCCATCTGCAATTCTATTGCCATTTCACGCGATATCCCGGCGCCCACCTCCTTTACTATTACAGGAACCTGGACAGCTTTGGCTATCTCACCTATCTTGGATAAAACCCCCTTAAAGTTTGTATCTCCCTCCGGCTGTATGAGTTCCTGAAGGGGGTTAAGGTGAACCGCAAGCGCGTTTGCCTTTACCATATCTATAACCTTTTTAACATCATCTACAGTCATGCCCATTGCTAGCTGTGCACCTCCAATGTTTGCCATTACAAACATATCAGGCGATGTATCCCTCACTATGGAAAATGTCTCTGAAAGTTGTGGATCACTGAGAGCTGACCTTTGCGAGCCAACCCCCATTCCTATACCTATAGAAGAAGCGGATTCTGCAAGCTTTCTGTTAATTTCCTTAGCTTCGTCAGCCCCACCTGTCATCGAGTCGATCATCAGTGGTGCAGAAAAGCGATGACCCAAAAAAGTTACTGATGTGTCAACTTCATCGAGGCTAATTTCGGGGGAAGCTTGGTGAATCAGCTTAACATATTCCAGCCACGTGGTCTGCATTTTAGCCTCTACCTTTTCCTTAGATACTATTGCTAGATGATCTATTTTTCTTTCCTTAATTGACAATTAAATCATCACTGTAGTACCTTGAAACTTCATGCCATTTAAAGCTTTAACCATGTTATCCTGACTATCTGATGAAAGGAACAATACCTCTACCCCCATTGATATGAGCCTTTCCGCAACAATCAGCTTGTAGGTTATTCCTCCAGTCGCATCAGGAGATATGAATTTAAGTTCATTTTTTGCCTGCTTGAATGTATAAGCTGTATTACCCTTCATTATTGGAACCTGTTCGATAGGGATCCCTTGTTTACCGCTCAGGGATATAACGCTGATGGGTTCACCGTTAATGTCAAGTATGCCATTTGACCTCATAATAAACAATACTCGCTTAATCTTTTGCGATGCCGAGAGCTTGCTGATTATTTCGTCACCGCCTATTATTCTGTATCCCCTTCCGCGTTCATATAAAACATCTCCATAAGTTAATGGCACAGCGTTTAACTGATATAATTCTTCCAGATCGTTTGCCATTGATTCAAGATGCTGAGGTGGAAAGAAAAAAACATTGATACCATGATCAATTAATGAGCGCTGAACCCTCTTCGTTAGTTCCAGCATGGCTAGTCTTGTTCGTGAAACTCCCCTGATATCATTGCTGTAAGAAAAGCTGCTCAAACCATAGGCTGTAGCAACAGGGTGCCCCCATGAGCCACCTCCATGAACCACAAAGAGCCTACCATTAAAATTGCTGAGCGCGTAGGATATATTGCTGAGCGCGTTTTCATCGACGCTAAATGTGCGCTCCTTAAATGTTATGCTTGACCCACCAAGTTTTACTACCGTTACCAATTCATTTATTTTCTGCAACAATGTTCTTTATAATTTTATTCTTTATAGCCTTATGGATCATTATCAGATGGTTCGAGCTGCATTCCGTAATTAATCTTGAAAGCTCCATCAACGCCGGCTTTTACCATATAGCCTGATTTTGGCTCCTTGCCCGAGCGGGGTATTGCTATAACACATCCACCACCTCCAGCACCTGTCAACTTTGCCCCAAATACTTTACCATTCAAATAATCAATTATCGACCTTATTTTTGGCGTTGATACACCTATTAATTCAAGAAAATATTGTATCACATTCATATATAAAGCCACCTGTTCCAAATTTCCATTTTCTATTGCCTGGGCCCCCTTTATTGATATTAAATCTGATGCGCTAACAAGAGAGGCAAATAACTCTTGATTATGTTCCATAAATTCCTTAACTCTGCTTACCAAGTTGCCTGTTATCCGCCTCTGTCTTGAATCTACCACCAAAAATCTGATGGGTTGAGCTTTGATGATTTTCAGTTCCCCCCTTTTGAAGAGCACAAAACCGCCGTAAAGTGATGCCGCTACATCAACCCCTGAAGGGTTCCTATGAACGTATTTTTCAGCTTCCATAGATATATCAAACAACAATGAAGGATCAGGCTTGATGTTAAAAAGTTTGCTTACAGCTATGGCTGATGCTACGCTCAGGGCTGCAGACGAACCCAATCCAGCACCGTTTGGCACTTGGCTCTTGACTATCAACTTTACGTGCCTTCCACGTGTTATTTTATCCATTGAATTAAATATATGTTCAGCCTTGACGGCCTTTCCTGAGGCAATGAGCACATCGCTGGTGTGATGTGAAGCAGTTACAGTTATGTATCTATCAATTGATGCTGCAAGGGCATGAGACCCATGAACTACAAAGTGCTCGCCCAGTATTATGATTTTTGCTGGCGCCCTTGCCTCAATCATTTCTTATAGAAACCCATTGATGCATAACCAACAACAGATTTTGTATCTCCGGTCATCTCACCGCTGTCAGAGTGTTTAAGTAATTTAACTTCCGTATATCCTAGAAGTTTGCTCAGATGAATTAACACCGCTACTGGGCCATAACCACACATAGATATGTTATGTTGAGAAATGGCCAAATAGAGGCCAGATATGTCAAGAGATTTTATCGCGTCTATTGCCACGCTGTCCTTTTTCATGACACTGGGTCGTGGTTCATAATGAGTCATATCCGAAGATGCTATCACCATTACCCTTCTGCCTTTGATTACCCTAAATATTGTTTCAGCCACATCGATTGCTGCTCCCATCTCCATGTAAGCCATAGAAATGGGCAATATTTTAAATTCTTTTAGCGAATACTGGAGAAAAGGTAGTTGTACTTCGATGCTGTGTTCCCTCCAATGTGCACTGTCATCGATATCTATCATATTTGATTCCCTTATAACATCGTGCTTTAATGATTCATCAACTTCAACCCTCCCTAATGGTGTTTCCCAACCATCACTCTGCGGAACTGCTATCGGGCTACCAATGCCATAATGATTAGGTCCCAAAATTATGAATGTGAACTTGTCATTTAAGGATGATATTTCATAATATACATGAGCAGCTACTGGTCCAGAATATTCATATCCTGCATGTGGTACAATATAGCCCAATGCATCAAATTTGTCCTCTGAAGGAGGAAGCTTCCCCGGACCCACATTATTTAAAAAAGAACTTTCAATTGCCCTTTTTAGTTCATCAGGATTTGATGGATAAAAATAACCTGCCACAGCTGCATGCCTAGTCCTCAAGGGAAGCGCCTTCTTCCAGTTTAGTCTCGAAGTCCTCCGGAGTGTACTTCATAGGCTCCTCTGGCGAGAGCGTTCCGGCACTTATCAGATAGCTTCTGGCAAGCAGCCAAAATATCATTGCAAGGGACTTTCTTCCCCTGTTATTTGCTGGAATTATAAGGTCAACGTATGTCGTTACATTATTTGAGTCGCAAATTGCAACTACTGGTATGTTGATCCTTATGGCTTCCTCTATCGCCTGCTTATCAACTGCTGGATCTACTAGCATCACTACATCAACGTTCTTGTATTCTGGAAGGTACGGATTTGTAAGCGTACCAGGTAACAATCTGCCCGTCACAAAGTTTACACCAGTTAACTCAGCAAACTTTAATATAGGTGTGAATGCTGCTTCGCGTGAAGTATATATCATCACCTTCTTAGGATCAAACCTAGAAAGAAACTTTCCAGCAACTTCAATTCTTGAAAGTGTTTTGCTGAGGTCAAGAATGTTCAGGCCATCTTCGCGGGTCCTGCTTATAAATGGTTTCATATGCTTTGTTGCCACATTTGTACCTATCCTTATACCTGAAGCTATAAGCGCACCTTCAGTCAACTGCGATGCTATCTTCCTTTCGGAAGCTCCCTCATCTGCGTTATCCTGTGGTTCTTTACTCATTACACTACCGTCCTCCATAGTGGGATCTGGGGGTTATTATCGTTTATCTTTGACAGCTCAATTAACTTTGAAATCCTTTCTCCACCTACAACACCGCTCTTCATGAGTCCAGCTCCAAGACCTACGGCCATATGAGCAAGGTATGGATCACATGTATCACCACTCCTGTGAGAAACTATAACAGTGTAGCCAGCACTTTCAGCCTCTTCAGCAAAAAGCTCCGCATCATATAGCGTGCCCACCTGGTTAACTTTGAGTATGACACCGTTCCCAGCCCCTAAATCTATTCCTCGCTTTAATCTGCCCTTATCTGTAACAAATATGTCGTCTCCTACAACCATACATTTAACTGATTTGGTAAACCTTGCAAACATTTCAAAATCCTCTTCATCAAATGGATCTTCAACGTACTTCAAATCATATTTTTTCACTATGCTTTCAACATAAGCAAGCTGCTCTTCGCCATTGAGCTTTTTACCCTTCCTTGAATAATTATAATACCCCTTTTCAAAGAATGTGGATGAAGCCATATCAATTCCCATTATTATTCTAATTCCAAGCTGCTTCGATACAGCATCAATGGAATTCCTTACAAGATCCAATGCTTCTTCATCCTTTAGATTGGCAGCCCAGGCCCCTTCATCACCCTTGCCTCCAGCAAAGGTCGGATCTCTCTTCTCTATTTCCTTCAAAACTTCCCTGTGAACTGCAATGTTTACACTTACAGCCTCAAACACAGATTTAGCTCCAACCGGACTCGAAAGGAATTCCTGAATGTCTGGCGAGCCAGGACCTGCATGTTTGCCTCCTCCTAGCACATTACCTATCGGAAATGGGATTTGATGTTTGAATTTAAATGTTTCAAAGAACTGAGTATTGGATGCCCTTGCTCCTGCTACTGCTGAGGCAACAGAAACCGCAAACGCAGTTGAACCTCCAATTTTAGAAAAGTTTTTTGTACCATCCATTTTCTTTAAAGCCTCAGAAACCGATTTAAAATCCAACGGATCGATACCCAAAAGCATTTCCTTTCTGAAAGACCTTGAAACATTTTCAAATCCTCCAACTGGCAAATGCTGAGCTTCGTGTTCACCGGTGCTTGCACCAGCAGGTGCTGTGACGGTGGCCTGATATGAACCTACTTCAACAGTCGCTTCAACAGTGGCATCACCTCTGCTCGTAAAACTTTTTCTAAGCGTTATATTGGTAATCTGCAACCTTATGACCCCTCCTTTTCTCCAAGGGCCTCAACAGCCTCTGCATATGGCAATAGCTTGTCAACAACCTCAAAGTTGCTAAGTATCATTCTTCTACAACAATATCTCTTTACGCCAAGCTTATCAAGAGCCTTATCCGGTTCCATACCCTTTGAAACCAGCATGGTGAATTTTTCATATTTATCACCTATAACGGCACCGCAGCTAAAACATCTTACTGGTGTTAACATTTAATAAGGGCTAATGTAAATTCGTTTATAAGCTTTTACTGAATACCAAGAAACTTTCTGCCTAACATTATTTTTAAATCATACAAAATACGATTTCCGAATATTTTTTTCTTCTTATTTGATATTTCCCCTGCAAATTGCTGATTTTGACAATTACTTATCAGTTCCTGTAAAATCAACCGGCTGCATGAAGATCTAGCTTTTGTAAATAATATTGGCAAGCGTTTCTACGTTTGCTGAATTCTTTAGAGCTAACGATAGCCTAATTGAATTTTTAATCAGGCTACTCATTAACTGCACAGCTATTTGGTCAGTTATGTGCCCATTACTATCAAACTTTTTGTCTGCACTTGTAAGAATAACTTCTGGCCTAGGGACTATAATTGCCCCCAGTGGTTCCATTATTCTCTTAAGATCCTCCTGAGCTCTAGCTCCACCTATCATGCCTGTGGATGCAGAAAGTACTGCTACGGTTTTCCACTCAAACAAATTTTCTGATGATGGCCTTGAAAGCCAGTCAATTGCATTTTTGAGAACGCCGGAAATGCTGTGATTATATTCCGGAGTTGTAATGAAAATCAAGTCAGCATTACGTATCTTTTCCTTTAACAACTTAACAGAATATGGAGTATTGGTTTCATCATCCTGATTGTAGACAGGTATGTCTTTTAAATCAAG
>JBMFVR010000080.1:0-6141 GCA_049965895.1 Nitrososphaeria archaeon
AGCTATGTTTCAAGCATAACATATCCTCAGGCAATCCAGAAATGGATATACAGGAACAGCATTACATTGCCCAAAATTGGCAGGATGGTCAAGCACAGGACAATAAAGGGAAAGGTGAAGACGGTTACGAAGAAATACAAGAATGGGGAATGGCATGCAATCATAGCTGTTGGGATGGAAGAGACCAAAGCAGCAACATCAAGTGAGATCAAGAGCCCTGTAGGCATAGACAGTGGACTGACGGATTTCATATACCTTTCAGATGGAACGCATGTTGAAAATCCCAAATTCATAAAAAAGAGGGTAAGGAAGGCGCAGAAAAACCTGAGCAGGAAGAAGCTCCTGCTTACAAGGGGGCGGCAGGATTACAATAACGCAAAGGTTGACTGGCAAAGAGAACCTTTGTGTGTCATTCATGTGGCCAGAGGGGCTGGAGTAATCATACTGCAACGCGCTCTTGCAGGGATGCCCAAAGTTACACCTGTGGAGACACCAACGGCGGGGCACCAGACGGGTGCTAGCTGTGTGTCATTGAATCAGGAAATAAGTTCTTTTGTAGCAGATGAACATAAGATAGCGGCATTGGAAGCTCACGCATTTTAGCGTGAGAGGATGTCACATGCTTCCCGAGCAATATCAGGTTTTCCTCATTTTTATCCTTGTAGGTGTAATAGTAAGTCTGCTATCAGAAAGGATCAAGGTATCGTACACTTCATTTTTACTAGTGCTTGGAATGTCACTTTCATTTATAAACAGTGTATGGAAAATATTCCCGCAGGTTTCAATTATTACATCAGTGCTTTCTGCCCAAGTTTTCTTTGGTGTAGTATTGCCCCCCATAATATTTAAGGCTGCACTCGACATCAACTATCAGGCATTTCGGAAAAACATCATACCAATAACTTACCTTGCAACCGTTGGAGTGCTGTTATCTACGGCCCTAATTGCTATTATGATTCACTTTTTACTTATGGTACCATGGTTTTACTCATTCCTTTTTGCTACTATAATTTCGCCCACAGACCCAGTGGGTGTAATAGTGCTACTCCGAAGGTACCATGCACCAGCAGATACGGCCACCCTTGTTGAAGGAGAGGCTCTGATAAATGATGCAACCGCAATAACTCTATTTATGATACTTGCAACTTTCAAAAGCGGGGTAATTACATATTCCGGAATAATGGGGGAAGCAGGGCTTGTTGCTATCGTATCACCAGTTATAGGTCTGGTTTTTGGTATTGTTTCAGTAGAGCTCATTAACCGTCTGGAAAATTATGAATCAAGGGTAACTACAATGCTCGTATCTTCATATTTGACATTTACGCTCGCTCAAGCCATTGGAGGTTCAGGAATACTGGCCGAAATCATAACTGGCATGATAGTGTCCATGAGATTAAGGACCAATATGAACAGGGAAGAGTTAAGGGGGTTCTGGTCAGTTCTGGATTACATAATGACATCTCTAATTTTTATGGCAATGGGTCTGATCTTTAACCCATTTCTTATATATGCATATATATTGATTATAATCGTTGCCTTTTCAGCGGTGTTTGTAGTTAGGATTGGGCTGGTCAGAACCCTTGGCTTTTTCAAAAATTTTAAATATGATTTTCAAACTGTAGCGCTGTCTGGGATAAGGGGTGCCATACCGATTGTGCTTGCCTTAAATCTGGCAAGTTATATTCTGTTAAAGGCAGATTATTCTCAGTTAATACTTACGATGACCATAGGCGTTGCTGCAATATCGTTGTTGATACAGGCAACTGTAGCGCAGTGGAGAATAAGAAGAAAATATTCCAATGATATTTGAGGTGAAGGTTTTAAAGAAGCAACGTCAATCGAACAGTATGAGAGTGGCAGTAATTGATAATGGGAGTGCTCTTCTGGAAGAACTCAGAATGGCTGTCTCCAGAGCTTTACACGTTGAACCAGAACTTATAAAGTTCCCAGATATATCAGTGAAAGGTTATGACCTTCTCATATTTTCAGGAAGGGCAAGGAAAAAGTTAGAGACAGATGTTTGGATGCATAAATTGCTGAAGCAGTATGACAATCTACCATCAGTTTTCATATGTTATGCAGCAGAATTTTTTAACCTAAGCAGGGGTGGCACTATCAGGAAGCTCAGTAATCACCTTTATGGCTACTATGATATTACCTTTGAAAAGAACAATATTGGTATACCATCAGGGAAGCACGCGGTTTTTGAATCTAGGTCGCTTTCCATAGGCAGGCTTGGCAGAGGTCTAAGACCTATCGCAGCGGGCAACGGAGTTGAAGCGTTTGTATCAGATACTGGTCAGCTTGGTCTTATGTTTCATCCAGAAAAAAGTGACGATTTTGGTTTGATGGTGCTCAGGGCCTATTTTACATGGAAATATTTTTAAATTGCAGCGCATGTTAGCTGGTTGTGATGTCACTTCATAAATAAAAAGTTGAAATTCGCCATTCCTAAGGGGTCCCTAGAAAGGGCCACGACTGAAATGTTCAATGCGACAACCATGGATATAAGGTTCAGTGAAAGAGGTTACAGGCCCTATGTAGGTGACCCAGAAATTTACATAAAAATACTGAGACCACAGGAGATTCCAACTCTTGTAGAGCAGGGATTCTATGACCTGGGAATAACTGGAAGGGATTGGGTCAATGAAGCAGAAGCAGATGTAAAAGAGATCTTGGATTTAAAGTATGGTTCTGTGAAGATTGTTATTGCAGGCCCAGTTTCAACTGGAAAAAGCGTTGATGATATAATTGCCGATTTTGCAAATGATGGAAAAAAGCTAAGAATATCCACGGAATACCCAAAGCTTGCATCAAAATACATTTCAGCTTTACCTTCCTATATCAAGCTTTATGGTAAAAGGAAACCAAAAATATATACCCCATGGTGGGTAATAGGTGAAAATGAGATGGTAAGCATCTACCTTTCATTTGGTGCAACTGAAGCAAAACCGCCTGAAGAGGCAGACCTGGTTGTTGATGTTACAGAAACAGGAACAACATTGCAGGAAAACGGACTTCAGATACTGGATGTTATAATGAAGTCAAATGCCGTTCTTATAGCAAATAAGAAATCGCTTTCTGACCCAGTTAAGAAAGAAAAGATACTTGACGTGCTTGCCATGTTTAGGGGAGTTGTTGAGGCACATAACAGGCTGCACATATTTGTTAATGTAAGGGAGGAAAACCTCAATGAGCTAATAGCTGTATTGCCTTCTCTGAAGGGGCCTACAGTTAGCAGGCTGTCATCTGAAGGATGGTATGCAATTAACACGGTAATAGATAAGGATCAATACCTGAAGATTTTACCAAAACTCAGGAAGCTTGCACAGGGCCTTGTTGTTCATTACCCTGTTGCAATTTTACCGCTGGAGGATATAAAAGTTGATGAAATATAATTATTCCAGAAAAACTAGGGAAACGGAAATTTCAGTGGAGATTTTTGCCAAGGGTTCAATGGGCGTATCAGTACAGACGTCAATCCCTATATTTGATCACATTATCAGAACCCTATTTTTCTATTCACCCTATGACCTAAAGCTAATGGCAAAAGGAGACCTAGTTCATCACATAATCGAAGATACAGGCATATCCATAGGTGAATCCATTAAAGGAGTTCTTGGTGATAGGTCGGGGATTAACAGGTTTGGCAGTGCAATTGTTCCCATGGACGATTCACTTGTCCTTGTTGCCGTGGACATGGTAAGTAGGCCATATTATGTAGGCAATTTTCCCTCAGACACCATCGATGGCATATCTACAAAGCTTTTTGAACATTTTTTCAGATCTATGGCTTTTAGCGGGGCATTTAACATGCACATTAACCTGTTTTATGGCACAGACCCACACCACTATGTGGAAGCCTCGGCAAAGGCACTGGGAATGAGCCTTGTGGAAGCATTGAAACCCGGCGTTACCAGAAGCACGAAGGGAACTCTATGAACGTAGCGATCGTGGATTATGGAGCAAGCAACCTTTTCAGCCTTAGAGCAGCCTTTGAGAGGCTTGGCAGCAATGTTACAATTATCAATAACAATTTCGCTAATAACCCAGACCTGCTGGTGATGCCAGGTGTAGGAAGCTTTGGACAAGCAGCCTCAAGCATTGAACCTATCAGAAAGGACATTGTTGATTATATAAATGATGGTGGTACATTTTTGGGAATCTGCCTTGGACTTCATTTGATATTCGATTCAAGTGAAGAAGGTTCGGGTAAGGGTCTAGGACTGATTCATGGGAACGTAAAGAGAATCAGGTTTGGTAAGGTGCCACATATGGGATGGAGCGAAACCAAACTGGTTTCAGGATCTAGTCTTTGGGACGGTCTTAAGGGAATTGAATATTTTTACTACGCGCACTCTTATATGCCAGAATATACGGGTTCATGGACAAAAGCAGTAGCTGAATACGGTGAAATAATACCTGCATTTATCGAAGTTGATAATATAATAGGGGTACAGTTTCATCCAGAGAAATCTGGTAATTCAGGTCAGAAGTTTCTTAAAAATGTTCTCAGAATGGTGAAGGGGTAAATGATATTAATATCTGTTGATTTGATGGATGGCAAGGTTGTAAGACTACTCAGGGGTAACCCAAAAAACGCTAGGATATATTCGGACGATCCTATTTCGGTTGCAGATCAATGGATCAATATGGGTTTCGGGCTGCACATCGTTGACCTTGATGCGGCTCTTGATAGGGGAAACAATCAGAAAATAATTGAAAAATTACTAAGATTAAACGGTTTTAAGGAGGTTTCTGGGGGGATACGAAATGCCGATCGCGCAAGGCAAATTCTAAGCATGGGTGCAGACCGAATAGTGATAGGGACAATGGCATTTACTGACAGGCAATCACTGTTAAGCTTAAAGGGATTACCCGTTGCTGTGAGCATAGATGTCACTAATGGAAAAGTTTCGATTTATGGTTGGCAGAGGATTATGACAATTAATTTTCTGCAGGCAATTAGAGAGCTTGAACGTGATGGGTTTGACAAATTTGAAATCACTTTTATTGATATGGATGGCACAAGACTGGGTTTGAATACCAAACTTGCAGAGCTTATTCCGTTTAACATGAGAAAAAACATTATAATATCTGGAGGAATCAGGCTTGATGATGTAGAAGCAGTTAACGATATGGGTTTTGCCGGTTGCATAGTGGGTTCTGATGCATATGAAAAAATATACAATAAAAATTCTTGATAATGGTAATATACAGCAAACTTTCTTGTTGGTGTTTGAGTGAATGCTCGCAAAGAGAATAATTCCATGCTTGGACATTGATGGTGGGAAGGTTGTTAAGGGAAGAATGTTCAACAACCTGATAATTGCCGGTGACCCAGTCGAACTTGCTATGAATTATAGGGATCAGGGGGCAGACGAGCTGGTGCTGCTGGATATTAGCGCTACTGTGGAAGGTCGCAGCACAATGGTTGAGCTTGTTAAAAGGGTAGCTAGGGTGCTCGATATTCCATTTACAGTTGGGGGCGGCATAAGGAACCTGAACGATGCAAAGGCTGTACTGTGGAATGGTGCTGATAAAGTTTCTGTCAACACAGCAGCTGTTAGAAACCAGGAAATAATAACCTCGCTTTCAGACATTTATGGTGCACAGAGCGTTGTGGCATCAATAGATGCAAGGAAAAGCGAAAATGGTAGCTATGAAGTGTACATTGAGGGAGGTCGTACCGCCACAGGGATTGATACAATCAAGTGGGCAAGGAGGGTAACAGAACTAGGTGCAGGCGAGATACTTTTAACATCAATTGATATGGACGGTACAAAACAGGGTTATGATCTTACTCTAACCTCTGAAGTTTCTAGGTCGGTAAATGTTCCCGTAATTGCAAGCGGTGGTGGTGGATCACCAGAACATATTTATCATGTGCTTACAGAGGGGCTTGCTGATGCAGCACTTGCAGCTTCCATTTTTCATTTTAATGAATATAGCATTATAAAAGTTAAAGAATACTTAAAGAGGAATGGGGTGCCTGTAAGGCTATGATAGAATTAACATCAGATAAAATAAGGTTTGATGAAAGGGGACTTGTGCCCGTGATAGTTCAAGATTACAACAATTATAAGGTTCTCATGCAGGCATATGCGAACAGGGAAGCAATTGACCTTACCATGAAAACAG
>JBMFVR010000081.1:0-6095 GCA_049965895.1 Nitrososphaeria archaeon
CTCTTCAAGCTCAGTTATAATTCTCCTTGGCCTTCCCGCTTTCTTTAATTGTGGAACTTTCCCGGTTTTGACGTATTCAGACCACAGCTGCCTGACCCGGGATGGGTGAACATGCTGCAACAGAGCTATGTCGTTTGTGCCAAGTCTGCCCGTGCTCTTCTGTTCAATTATCCACATAATCTTGCGGTTTGTTAATACCACACTATGATATGAATTGTTATGTGTTAATGATTTTAGGAAAAGAGAAGCTTCCCCCAAACCCCTAACATTAATTTAAAAATACAGTAGCAAATGAACGAGAGGTTGTACAGCAAGTAAAAGTTAATATTAACAAAATAGACGGGATGTTGTGAACAGGTTACAGGGGGCATCGGTTGTTTCAGTGTACCCCCCTAACAGCGGGGTAGGAACTTATGCCAGGAGACTATTCAATCTTGGCT
This sequence comes from Nitrososphaeria archaeon, assembly GCA_049965895.1. Taxonomy (GTDB): domain Archaea; phylum Thermoproteota; class Nitrososphaeria; order Conexivisphaerales; family UBA164; genus KM4347-05. Next base: position 441 of record JBMFVR010000081.1, read on the forward strand.
TATATGAGGAGCTTGTCATGTTCAGAATCAGTGGGCCAGAACTTGGGTACGACAGGGTGATAAAGTACAGGTTCAATCCAAACGGCCTGATGTCGTTTCTATCGATTTACATTAAGTCAAGGTGGAGCAGCTACTCCTCTGAGCGTTCCCTAATACACATCACATCCCCGGATTATTTTCACATGATTAAGTTCAATCCCAAAACTTACGGGACAGTGCACGATATATTTGCTCTACAGAGCAGAGATTTATTTTACAGGAAATATTTTATGAAAGAAATGAGCTTTGCAGAGAGGCTTGCAGGCATCGTTGTTCCTTCAAGGTTCACCCAGAAGGCGCTGGAGGACAGATTTCCGCACCTGAGGACAACGGTCATTCATAACTGGACCGGCAGTGAGTTTCACCCCAGGGACATGGAAGAATCAAGAAAGAGGCTGAACCTGCCGGTTGACAAAAAAATTGTGCTCAGCGTTGGCTCTGACATTCCACGCAAGAACCTCACGATAATTCCGCAAATAGTTGAGCGCCTGGGCAAAGATTTCATGCTCATCAGGCTGGGGTCGTTTTCCTTTTTTAACGGCGGTGATGGCTTTAAAGTCAGGGAAATGATTGAAACGAAAAGGGTTGCTGTTATAAGGGATGTGCCAGAGGAGCTCATTCCACTTTACTATAATGCGGCAAACGTGCTCATTGCCCCATCGCTGGAAGAGGGCTTTGATTACCCTGTAATTGAAGCCATAAATTCCAACATCCCTGTTGTGGCTTCGGACATTGAAGTGCACAGGGAAGTTATGATGAACAGGGGCCACTTTGCGGATCCGCGAGACCCTGATGAATGGGTCGGGGAGATAGCTAAGGCAGTGGACGAGAAAAATCCATGGGACGGCTTCGGTGATCATTACAGGGAGGAAAGGGCGATTCAAGAATACCTAAAATTCTACGGCATAGGCTGACATCAGCTGCCTGAACTGGTTTTCGTGTGAAAACTTTGATGCGTTTTTGATTCCCGCTGCCCTGAGCTTCCTGTACAGTTCGCTGTCATCCAGCGAGAGCACAGCATCGGCAATCGAAGCAGGCTCCTCAGGGTCAATAACCACGGCAGCTCCGCCAACAGATTCCTTCAGGCCATTCCTGTCAGAGCTCACCACCGGCAGCCCGCAGGCCATTGCCTCCACGGGCGGTATGCCAAAGCCCTCATACAGTGAGGGAAATACCATCGCATGGCTTCCCCTATAAACAGCAGCAAGCTCAGCTGAACCCTTAACACGGATGTTCCTGTACCTTGATTTTAAGCCAGCTTCCATAACAGCCTTCTGGGTTGATTCATTGTCCCTGCCTATTCTCACCAGCACATAATTTTCAGGGAGAATTTTCAAAGCCCTAAGTATGGCCCCTATGTTCTTGTTGGGCATATCGTAACCTACATGCACCAGCACCCTTTTGCCTGGCCAGGGGTCTGCCCTTTCACCTTCAACCCTGAATTCCCTGCCAATGGATGGATGCACAACTTTTACCCTTTCAACTCCAAGCTCCTTCCTAACTTCACTTTCAGTGCTTGATGAATTCGCAATCACCATCCTTGCCCTGCCAATGCTCCCGTAGTTCCTTTTGCAGTACCATGACCATGCCCTGCTGTTGCTAACATAGTGGAGGTAATACAGGTCGTGCACGGTCACAATGGCACCCCTTGCCATGAACCCCAGGTTCGGGTTGGAAAGGTGCACAATCGAATCGCTAACCTTCAGCCTGGTGATCCTGGGAAGCAGAAGGGAATGCAGCAACCCCCTGTTTCCAAAATCATAAAGCTTTACATCTATGCCGTGCTCCACCAGGTTGCTGTATATCTCTCTGATGTAAGAGTAAATTCCCGTGCCCTCGGGATGGTCGTTCACAAGGTCTACCTTCAATGCCTCATAATTGTTATTCCATGAATTAAGCTTTTTCTTAAAAGATTATAAACTCGCATGCCCCTAAAGGGCCATATGCACCTTATTGACAGTGCACTCATTGCCTTTGGCATACTGATTTCCATAACCATGTACTCTGGAGTCATTATTTCAGACCACCCACGGGCAAGGTCCTATCTTAGGGAAAACATGGGAGCCCCCTTCATCATTGCCTTTGTTGTTCTGCTCTTGTCAGCAGCAATCATGTTTTCGCTCAATGACGCGTACTGGGCAAACCTGCTTTCTGAATACGCATACTTTGCAATTCTCATAGGTGTAATTTTGCAGGCTGTTTCCCTAAAAACCGGCAAGCGCGATGGATAACGCTTATATTGTTTGAAGCTTTATAAATTACGTGCAAAAACAGGATTACGCCATCGTCATCCCAACTTTTAATGAAAGAATGTCGCTGGAGACTGTGCTTAGGGGTTCCAGTGCCCCGGTCTTTGTGGTGGATGATGGCTCTGACGACGGCACCCAGGACATAGTTACCGGTTACAGCAACGCGAAGCTAATTGAAAGGGGCAGAAGAATGGGCCTAGTTTCGGCTTACCTTGATGGAATAAGGGAGGCAATGAAACAGGGTTACGATTACTTTGTGGTCATGGACGGTGATGGCCAGCATGACCCGCAATTTGCGGATGAAATGGTTAGAAAGGCTGTCCACACGGGGGCCGACTTGGTAATAGGTTCAAGGTACGTTGATGGTGGGGACGCAAGCGAAGGGTTTAGCGAATTCAGGAAAACGGTGAGCAGGGTTGCAAATTACCTGTTCAGGCTGAGCTTTGATTCTGGCGTAATGGATGCCACCTCAGGTTACAGGGTGTACAGCAGGAGAGCAGCTCAGTACCTGCTCGATAATCCTCCCAAGAATGGCAGCTATGCTGGTCAGGTTGAAATAGTTGAAGAGCTGAACAGGGCAGGCATGAAGGTGGTTGAGCACAGGATGAAGCTCAGGAAGAGGAAATACGGCGCCAGCAAACTCAGCTTAGCTGATATTTTGAAGTACCTTTACTTTGTACTGACATACGGAAACCTCTGGAAGTACACCATGGTTGGCATCTCAGGGATAATCATAAATGAGCTTGTCCTCTACCTCCTTTCAGGCGCAATAAATCCGCTCGTTGCTGACTTGATTGCAATAGAAACCAGCATCATAACAAACTTTTTGCTGAATGAATCATGGACGTTCAGGGGCAGGAGGATCAGCAGGGATGTAAGGTCGACGCTCAGGAGGCTTTACACTCATAACGCCTTTTCGTTCGTTGGGCTTGCAGTTAACTTCCTAGTATTTGCATTGCTTAGCCTTGCTGGAATCAACATACTCCTTGCCAACCTTGCCGGCATTGTAGTTGCATTCTCCGTTCGTTACCTGCTTTCATCTCAGGTCGTATGGGTTAATGAGCGAGCTAATTGAGAGGCTTGGTGGGATAGGAGCGGGCACTGCGCTCATAACAGCCGGCTATTACATCTGGATAATAGGCGGTTACCTGAATCCAGCCCTGATGTTGGTGCAGTGGGCAATGACAATCGGAGGAGCACTGATTGTCCTCAAGGCACTGGCATCTGACCACTTTCTTGCAAACAGGATATTTGAAGGCAGGGCCGGTCTGATTACCGGAGCGGCAACGGCAGCCTTTGCTGCAGCAATTACAGCTGTGCAGGGCTGGTCGCAGCCCGGATACCTGCTTGTTGAGGTTTTCCTCTTTTCCCTTTCGGCATTTATAATAATCAACAGCTCGGGCAGAACCCCAGCCTTTGAAAGTGAATTTAACGTAAAGGTGGCTGCGCTTGCTGGCTTTACGGCTGTGTCATTTATATTTGCTTACTACACCAGTACAGAACTTTCCCTTGCCTTTATCGTTATTGGGGCTCTGGGCATTGTGGGCATTGCATTCAAGAAGCTAATGCCCGTTTTTCCCATTCTATTGATTGTGGCCGTTGTCATGTTTTCCATCGTGCTGTCAGCTTCAATACCGGCCCTTTCCACAGACGAGCTTGCGCTTGATTCATATGCTGCTCATCTGGTGCTTTCTGGCATAAACCCTTACCTGCCAGCTAGCATGAGCAGGGCCTTTCAGTACTACCACCTTTCACTTTTCTATGAAACGCCCCTCACAACCGGCGGTTATGTGAGCTGGCTATCGTATCCGGCACTTTCCTTCCTTGCCGTTATACCGGCCGTTGCTCTGGGCATTCAATCCAGGACCGTGCTCATTGCTGTTACTGTAGCGCTGCTCATTGCCATTTACCTGAAATATAGGGGATTTGGGTGGCTGTCCCTCGTTCCGATTCTGATTGCTCTGGTTGATGTTAACCTGATATACTACCCTGTAGGGTCGGTTCCAGATGTTATGTGGGCATTCCTGCTGGGGCTTTCGCTGGCAACCATTAAGCGCACAAAGCTTTCCGGATCATTGTACGGCCTTTCACTTGCAGACAAGCAGATACCCCTGATCGTGGCTCCATATCTCCTTTACATGCTCATCCGAGAAAAGGGGGCAAGGGGCACCCTCGTTTACGCTTCAGCCGCACTTGTCTCATTTTTAGCTGTAAATGCCCCTTTCATTTACCTTTCACCAGGAGAATGGCTTTCCTCCATGCTTGCACCGGAAACAAACAACCTGATAGGCATAGGCCAGGGGCCTGGCATGATATCATTTCTGGGGTACTACCAGCTTTCAGGCAGGTATTTTACTCTAATGGAGGCCTTCACTGCAATAATGCTGTTGGTCCTGTATGTGAAGGAGTATCCCAGGTACAGGATGTCATTTATAGCGTTCCCCATTCTGATATTCTTCTTTAACTACAGGTTCCTCTTTAATTATGTGATTTACTGGCCAGTAATAGCCCTGCTTGTCCTTCCTGATACGCTTAGGGGTGTAAAGAGGGCTGCCGGTTGGGTCAACAGAAATGAGGGGGCGATAGCGCTGATCCTGCTTGCGGTGCCCCTAGTCACTGCACCAGCGTTTCACATTCAGAGCAACGCAGAAGTAAATTCAGTGAATAACTTCTCCAACCCCCTTGAGCTTCCAGGGTACATTACGCAAATGAGGGTAAACGTCAGCGGAATTGCTGACCCTCAGTTCAGGATATTTACCGTGGGGCCCATGGTCTCAGTAAATGGGCTCCTATGGCGCTATGTAAATTACACTCAGGGCAAAGGTTGGGCAGTATACACCATTGAGCCCCTGGTCACGCAGGAGTCGCTGCCTCAGGATACAGGGTTCAGGATCGAAGCCTACAGCGGAAGCCAACAGGCATTCCTGAATGTGGGGCCAGTATCGATAAGTTCACCGCTGATCGAAAATCCAAATTTTACTGAAATATCTGGAAACGTTCCAGGTTGGACCTTTGTTCCTGACACTCAGGGCGGTAGAGCCTCCTTTAGCCCGGTTCAGGGGGGCGTTGAGCTGTCGGCCCTTAAGGACCGGCAGGGGTGGGCAGCTTCACAGCTAGTTCAGGAGGTAAACCTCAGTGCGCTAAGGGGATACACGCTTGTGTATTCAGTCCAGATAGCTGGATACGGCAGCAACGTCACAAACAGTGGGAACCCAGATGTCGCAATTGGCATACAGGTTGATTCAGGGCAGTATGAAGTATGGTACCTTTATTCAAGTAAGATGGGCCTGTACAGGCCCAATCCACACACCACTGTCGTGCTTTCAGACTCCACCGTAATCAACTTTTCAGAAACTATTGAGATAAT
>JBMFVR010000082.1:0-6088 GCA_049965895.1 Nitrososphaeria archaeon
TAAATGAAGATATTTTATTTAATTATCTGATAGCCTCAGAAAGGGACGTGATAAAAGATGGCTTTATACTTTCAAGGATAAATGCCGACAGGGCAATCAAGATTCTAAAGAGGATAATAGAAAGAAATAAAATAGAAAATTTAATAGTTGAGAATAACGCATTTTTGAACAGTATAAGAGCAGCATCTGATGGCCATGATGTTTCAGAAACAAGTCAATGGGGAAAGAAGCTCAGGTCCATAGACAGAATATACCAGAGCATAATAGGTGGAGAAATTCAGGTGCCATTTGAAGTAAAAGACTTTTATTCAACAGTAGAGAAACTTAAGTGCAATAACGGAAAGTTCATTGAACTTAGCAGTAATGGGATAGTAAAATTTGAAGGTGGGAAGATTAGGCTTCCAAAATCTCTAATTTACTTTTCAGCTTACATTTATGAATCGCTCATGGTCCCGGGAATCAGTATAGTTAGACCTGCTGAAAATATGCTAAGGACGGATGATGGAAAGTTTGCACTTTTACTGGATGGCCAGAGGAAGATAGTACTTAATGCTGACCTTAAAGATGTAAGCGGATATATCGCTGTATGGATTAGGAATAACAAAGGCAGTGCTGATGCAGTACTTTCCTGTGGTAAAACATACAGGCAGGCATTGAACCAGCATAGAAAAGCTGTTATAAAGGAAATGGTTAAATGGGTTAACGAAACAAAACAAGTGGGCTTTGTGCTTGGGCTTTCGAAGGTTAGTCACATGCAGGCCCCTGAATATGTAATGAAATATGTTGAAAAACAGTTTTAATTAGCTTTTAAAATAGTTTACTGTTAAGATCCTTGCTATTTCTTCTGACGCGTCCTTTACCCTGATCTTTACCCTTTTTTTGCCTGATAATACTTCATTTGCAAGTTCATTCAGGTCTGACGGCTTGATTATTGCACCTGCCTTAATTAGGTAATTGTCTATATATGTCATCTCCCCAGGGTACATTGTAAAGCTTTTTATGCCAAGCAGTGCTGCTTCTGCATTCATTGTTCCTCCTCTCCCAATAAATGCAGCTGCTTTCTCAAGCATGTTTGGTCCAAAGAAATCACCACCATAAATCATGAGATTGTCCAGTTTTTCATTTACCTTGATGTATCTACGAAGCAATATAATCCTATAATTAGGCAGCATTTTGCTTATCTGGATTGAAAATTCAAGTGCTCCATTGCTCTTAACGTATGATGACATATATTCTTCCTCCCTTATTATTATTGCACCTTCAGCAGCCCTTTCAATACTATTCTTTTCTGGCCACATTTCCCTGTGCGTTATCCAGGCTGTCGGGTCAAGCGATCTGTATTTTTTTGCTTTAGTAGCTCCATATTTATCCCAAGCACCGGCTGGAATTACCCAAGGGTAGAGCAGCATGTCGGACAGTGGGATTGTGAGCTTGCACACAAAAAAGCTGTGTGGAGAATCACATATCAAAACATGAGGTATTCCCAGACCAAAGGACACCCTTGCGGCTTCGGGACTTCCAAATGATATAGCAAGATTCGGTTTTAAAGCAGGAATAATTTTTGAAAGTTCAGCCGTTCTCTTTGTACTTTCAATTAGTTTTTCCTCTTTACTGCTCCCCCCATATTTTCCAACAACATTATCAGCCGTTTTTATTTTGACCCTTGCTCTTACCCTATTTAACTCTTCATATTCTCTGGTTGTTAGCACAAGCTCGTGACTTTTGCCAAGTATCCTTTCAAGTGATGCAAACATAAGATAGTGTTTTGGAGTCAGGGCATCGAACCATATTTTCAACTGTAAAAGTATTGTTTGTGGATTATTTATTCTTTTTTAATAATAGACTATTTATTACTTTTAAAACGGAAAAATGCGGTTTCTGGTGTGAATTGCAGAATAGATATGGCTTTTCCATAAATTCATGATTTTAAAGTAATCGCTTTTAAGCGATAGATTACCTATGTGCTTTTAAGTTTTTGTTATCAAAAATTATATGCTGAGCAAAAACGAGAGAATCGAAAAAAGCAGAAAGAAATGGCCGTAAAGAGGTCAAGGTAGAACCACCTTGATGCGGTCACCCTTGAAAGGCTCACAAGAGTTTTCAGTGAGGCAAAATGGTTCACTAACTGTGCTCAGGTACCATTCAATATAGATTACAGGGCCAAGAGCGTACAGGTTTCTCTTGCCCCAATTCTGGGATGGGCGCAGTAGTAAAGGCTTGATCTCCTATACAACAACAGCTACTGGATTTTGTTTTCTGTATTTTCTCTCTTTGCCATTGTTTTTTCTTTGACGTTTTCTTTAAAGTCGTCCCAGTATTCGGGCTCTGCTAAGCTGAAAAAGGCCCTTTCAACCACTTCATTAACAGCAGGGTGAACATGCATCATATTATATACAGGGTTTATACTCTGGTTTTCAGAGTTCATCAAAACTATGACTTCATGAATCATGGACGATGCATATGGACCAATTATGTGGCTGCCTAGAATCCTTTTGGTATTTTCTTCTACTATAACCTTTACAAAATGCCCTTCGTCTTTCATGGCCATGCCCTTTGCCGTATCCTTGTAGCTGTAATAACCAATAACATGACCTCTCGATTCTGATTCTTTAAGACCAACTGAACCAACTTCTGGCTGTACAAATATTGCATGAGGTACAGCATGGAAGTCAACCTTAACTCTCTTATTCATGAATGCATTATAGAATACAATTTGGCTTTCGTAGTTTGCGGCATGTTTGAACATGTGCTTTCCTATTGAATCTCCACAGGCCCATATGTTAGGTTTTGTTGTCTCAAGAAAGTCGTTAACAATTATCCACCCATTGCTGTCAGTTTTTACACCGGTCATTTCCGGTTTTGTTATGTCAGAATTGCTCCTTCTTCCGGCAGCAACTATTATTTCATCAGCTATAAGATCGGTAGTTTTCTGATTTTCTGTATCTTCTGCTGTTATAACCTTTTTGTCACCCTTTTTTCTCGCTTCTATAGCTTTATGAGAAGTTAAAATCCTCATATGATCCAGAAGATCATATTCTAGCTGGTATGATATTTCTGGTTCTTCTGTTGGAGCTATCCTATCAAGCATTTCAAGAATCTTAACCCTGGAGCCCATCATCGATAGGAAAAATCCAAACTCAAGCCCAATATAGCTACCGCCAATTATTATTACGTCCTTTGGTTGCTTCCTCATCGTAAAGAAGTTATCATTTGTATAATAACCAACTTCCTCCAGCCCAGGTATATTAGGTACAAGAGGCCTTGATCCTGTGCACAGTAATATCTTGTCTCCTGTTATTACTTCATTTCCTATCTTAACTGTATAATCATTGATAAATTCACCATTTCCCCGGTAAAGCCTGATCCTAGTATCAGATCTTGTTCCTTGCTCTATCTGCTCACTTTCACCCATAACTTCACTATATATCCATTCCATTATTTTTGCAAAGTTGACGTTGTTGACTTCTGCATTTATCCAGAAGCTGTTTGCCATTTTTATACTATATATAAGCTCTGCAGGGTACAGCATCATTTTAGATGGTATGCACCCCCGTGTCAGGCATATTCCACCAACCGGGCCGTTTTCAATTACAGCAATCCTTATGTTTTCTTGGCTTGAAAGCAACCAAGAATATATGTTTGACGCAGAGCCAGAACCAAAAGCAATAACATCAAAATGCTCCATAAAATCAGATACTGATTACGATTATATATTTGTTTTTATATGAGATGCTAATATTGCAAAGAGGAAAATTTATTTATCAAGGCGTGCTTTAAATATTGTTGAAAACATATAATTTAAAGTGCATTGAATGTGGTAAAATCTACGAACAGGATTACCCATGGCCTAGATGTGAAAGCTGTGGTGGATTGCTTGAAGTTGAATATGACTATAGCATGATCGATCTTCCAAGGAATTTCAGAACACAGTTTATAAAACAGTGGAAGTACAAACCGTTCTTTCCTGTATTAAAGAAGCCAATTACAGCGGGAGAGGGGGGCACAAGGCTCAAATACTTGGGCTCAGGCCTATACTTGAAGATAGAAATAGATAACCCAACCAAGTCATTTAAGGATAGGGGATCAACCGTAGAAATAACAAAGGCAATTGAGCTGGGGTTTGACAGGGTTGTTGTTGCTTCTACTGGGAATATGGCTCTTTCTGTATCGGCTTATTCGGAAATAGCAGGAATAGAGGCAATAACTTTTGTGGGCTCAGGGGCAAACCTGAACAAAATTGACATGATTAGAAACAGAGGAGGTAAAATAGTTCAAGTAGATGGTGATTTTAACGATGCTATGGATGAGGCAGAAAAATTTGCAAGGGAAAGCAGGGCATTTCTAGTAGGTGATTACCTTTACAGGAAGGAGGGCCAAAAGGGTGTTTTCTTTGAGATAGTTGATCAGCTTGGGTTTCAACCACCAAATTATATTTTTGTGCCTGTAGGGAACGCAACGCTGATATCTGCATGTTTTAAAGCTATTCAGGAACTCATAAGATTCAAGTTAATTGATAGAATGCCAAAAATAGTTGGCGTGCAGGCTGAAGGAGCAAGAGCTTTTATAAACTATGTTAAAAGTGGCAAATTAAGGAAAGTTAAAGTTAACACTGATGCTGATGCAATAGCTGTTGGTTTTCCTACTTACGCAAAACAAGCTAGGGAAGCTATTATGTCCACCGGCGGGGATGTTGTAGCTGTGTCCGATTCAGAAATGAGAGATGCAATGGGTGAAATATACAGGAAAGCTGGAGTGTGCGCCGAGCTTGCAGGCGCATCAGCATATGCTGCTATGAAAAAATATAGTATAAAGGATGGCATGACCGCCGTAGCAGTGGTTTCAGGTGGAAATATTTAACCTGTGCAGCCTGCACCTCGGCTCATATGTTTCTATTCCGCCTATAAGCACTTCTTTTTCATTCTTTATCTTTCTTACAGTAAAAGTAGCAGGGTTTCCGCATATTGTGCAGACTGCTGTGAGCTTTATTACTTCGTCAGCTATTGCAAGCAGCTGAGGCATTGGCCCAAATGGTTCACCCAAGTAGTTCTTGTCCAGTCCTGCAATTAAAACCCGTGAACCAGAATCTGCAAGTATTTGTGCAGCACTGACAATGTCTTGATCAAAGAACTGTGACTCATCTATTCCAACCACATCATTCCCTTTTCCTAGCCGTAATACCTCTTCTGAATTTTTAACGGGAATTGCGTCCATTTTTCTGCCATCATGACTAACAACGCCTTCTCCATACCTTATATCTATTTGATGTTTAAACAGAATGACTCTCTTTTTTGCGAGCATATATCTGTGCAGTTCCACTATAAGTTCCTCAGTTTTTCTTGAAAACATCGGGCCTGTATAAACTTTGATCCAACCTGCCATGACTTTAGTAATAAAATATATTTTTATAAATGATGGGGTTAAAAAGGGGCTGATAAAATTCCTCATTTTAAGGTGTAAGAATCAACATCTCATATAAAGATTAAAATAGCTTCTGTCCCTATACTTTTTTAGTTGCCTTTGCTGGTAAACTTCAAGAAAAGGAGCAGGAATAAGCATTTAAATACTTGAACTAGCATCTTCAAGAATATAAATTTTTGAGTTAACTGATGGTTATCAGCTAGCTATATCTAGGGGTGCAGGTAAGGGGTAACGAGATAATATATTGCATACATGATGGCTGTTTTGTAAATTAAATCCAATTTTAATGGTTAGTTTTTTACTGAATTATAAAGCCATCGCTTTTAGCGGATCACCGTTATGCTGGAGTATTCTGCACGTGGCCTTATCGGTGAAGCTGGAAGCGTACAGCTTTAGCTGGGTGTAGTTCACCTAATTGGCATCATTTAATTCTCATGTATTTTCTGTTCCAGTAAATAAGTGGCTTCTTGTTTCCAATTATCAGGTCTTTAACCTTTCCTGTGAATATTACATGGTCAAATATGCTCTGGTTAGAATAAAGCTCGCATAACAGCACAGTTCCTCCCTTGATATACGGAACATTATCAAGATATCCTGTAAATATTTTATTGAATTTTTCTAAACTATGCGATGCGAATAACTGAGATATTTCTTCCTGATCTTCATTCAA
>JBMFVR010000083.1:0-6042 GCA_049965895.1 Nitrososphaeria archaeon
TTTTCGATTGCTTTCTTCAGCACATCAACAGAATACTTAGACGTTGGAGATGGATAAACGCCATAACCTGTTATGAACCTAGAAGAGTCATCTTCGTATACTATAAGCCATAACCCTTTCCACCTTTGATCCTTTATCATGTGCCAGTCCACATGCCATAGAGAATTTGAGTATTCCCTTTCGTACCTTATCCACTTCTTCCTGTGCCACTTTCCTTTCTGATCGGCTGCAAGCCTGTGCTTCTTCAATACAGTATGGATGAGATTGTGCTCCAGATTTATCCCTTTTTTCTTAAACATGTATTCCAGAGCTACCGCGTTTGTTGGGTATTTTATATAAAGGCTAATTATTTCTTTTTCTTCATCCTCTGTAACTACTCTTTTTGGCCTGCCAGCTTTTTTCAGAGTGGGCATTTTACCTGTTTTCTTGTACTCTGACCATAGTTGTCTAACCCTTGATTCGCTTATATGCTGCAACAACGCAATCTGGTTCGTGCTAAGTCTGCCCCTGCTCTTCTGCTTAACTATCCACTTAATCTTGGTGTCAGTTAAAATCAAGCTATGATATGTATTGTTATGTGTTAATAATTTTGGAAAAAGAGAGCCAAAAAACACAAAATACTTCCTGTTGAGATGTTTGAGAACTGGGACAAAGAGCCTGAAGCAAAAGGAAAGAGGGGAAGGCCTTAAGGCCAGAACTGTGATAGGCCTCCCAGCGGAAGCTATGCAAAAATTTTGGGCCTATGATGAAATGATGGTCTTTTCCAGAAAATAGGTTTATGAACGAAGTAAAAAAACAAAGAGGTTTAGAGAATTATTAAACAGAGCAAACACAAAACAAAAATTTAAATACAAACTACGATTGTTAAAATTTGATGATATCTAGTTCGCTCGAAGAACAAAAATGGTCTAGGCTTCATTGGTGGACTTTTATTTCATTTGCCTTAGGGTTAATTTTAGAGGGGTATGTATTCTCGTTAGCCTCGGTAGCAGTTAGCTGGTATGCGGTCCCCAAGATATTGGAAGTAACTCTCCTAGCTTGGCCTGTGATCTGGTTCATAATAGGCGTATCACTATACGGGCCACTTTCTGACAAGATAGGTAGAAAAAGAACCTTTTTTTACTCAATGAGCCTTTATGCAATAGGTGGAATATTATTAATTTTTAGCACCAACTACATAATGATCCTGATTTCAATTGCCATTCTTGTTTCTTCTGCAGGCGGCGAAATGAACGTCATAATGACAGCTGCTCATGAATATTTTCCTAGGAAATACAGAAACAGAACAATAATGATCCTTATTGATTTTGTAGCTCTTTCAAGTGTGATTACAGCTGTAGTTGGTTTCGTCAGCATATCGTCTTCTGTGGTCTGGGGAAGATATACAGCGGCCACACTAGTTTTTGCCACGGTAATTGCCATGCTTATCGCGAGGCTGCATATGCCTGAATCAATACGTTGGCTTGAAAAAGTAGGCAGAAAGGAAAAAGCGAAGGAAGAAGCTAGTAAGTATTTTGCCACCGTGGAAAATACAGGTTCTACGGCAGCAAGTGCAGAACAGCTTGCTAAACAGGCTATAAAATATCCGCCAATTTGGTTCAGCCTGCTGGCTATAACTCTAATGGCCATAGCCAATAACATAGGATTCGGGTTTCTGACATTTACATTGGGGCCAATTTATTTTCCGTCCCTGACTCCTTACATACTATTAATTGCTGGAATTGCGGGCTTTGCTGGCGGCCTGCTGGGGTTTGCCGGTGACAGAATGAGCAAAAAGTGGCTGCTTACGGTTTCATTTGTAGGCATGACAGTTCTTGCAGCAGTAGTGGCCGTCACAATGCCGATATGGATCAAGAATATAAACCTGTTCTGGGTTCTTCTGATAATAATCAACCCAGTAAATCAGTGGACATATATGGGAGTTGACTCCATAAAGGGCGAAGTTTGGCCAACACAGCGCAGGGGAACATATACAGCATTTATACGCGCAGTGCAAAATATAGCCTATATACCAGCACTATACTGGGCTACGACACTTTCACCATACAACTTCCTGATATTTAACATCATAATTTGGGGAATAGGTGCAGTAGGGGCTGTGCTGTGGCACATAAAGGGGTATGAAACAGCAAAATATACAAGTATAGCCGTGGCATCCCGCGAAGCATAGTTTTTTATTTATATTATGATAAATTAAAATGAATTACATATTTGCTTTTGACATAGGCACAACACATACAAAAATTGCAGTATATGATGAACATGGCACAAGGACTTATCATGTAATTAGAAATTCTCCGCAGCTGCACCTAAGCAGGCAAGGCCATGTAGAAATTGACCCTGATGAAGTATTTCGTTTGTTTGCAGCTTCTTTTTCAGAGGCCTTGAATTCATTAAATTTGAAGTCAGAAGACTCCATCTATGTCAGCATTTCAGGCATAGCTCCCACTTTTATTTTGGTTGATAGAGAATTAAAACCCCTGACAAATGGGATATTATACAACGACCTCAGGTTTTCAAAAACCTTCAAAGCTCTCGCCCCGAATAGGCAAGAATTTTTTGAACAAACCGGAAATCCATTGGATAGCCAGCACTGGCTAGTAAGGCTGGAGTACTTCGAAAAAATGTTTCCTGATAAAATGAATAAAGCAAAATACATAACAGACATCCTGTCTTATGTCCAACTTAGGTTAACTGGCAAGAATATGATGAGCTTATCGGTTGCTCACGCTTCAGGCTTGCTGGATTACAGAACTCTTGATTTTAACCGCTTAACTAAAGAGATGTTTGGCGTGCATTTTGACGCCATACCGCAAATTCAAAAATATAATGAATATTCGGAAGCCCACTTTAATTTCGGTAACAGCACGGTAAAAATCATACTCAAACCGCCCATATCGGATGCCATGGCCGCCGCGTACTCACTGGGCGCACATGAAAATTCCGTCGTCACTTTAAACATTGGCACAACAGCTACGATGTTCTACAGGATGGATAAACCAAGGCCCAGCAGGCATTATTTTCTCAATGTTTCCCCTTTCGGCAGCTATTATTTTGCCATAGGCAGCACCGCTGCGGCTGGGGGATACATAGATTATATTCTTAATTTGCTGCAAATGAATCATTCAGATTTAGTTAAACTCAGGGGAAAAACGGAGATACTGGAAACCCCTTACATATGGGGTGAAAAGTCGCCGATTTTTGATCCTGATGCCAGTGCGGCAATTGTTAAATTTAAGGGGTACCATACAAAGAAAGATTTAGCACTTGCTTCAATTGAGGCGGTAGCTAATTCCGTTCACCATAATCTAGTGTACATAAACAATGGCGGCTCAAAAATAAAAGTAATAAGGATGTCTGGAAAAGCAGGAAGCTATCATGTGTTAAGGACGGCTTTGGCCTGCCTTACAAAATCTAGGGTGATTTATCATAGGGAACTTGACGAACTTTATGCGCATTACCTGCTTATTACGGGAAAATTTAACCTTGGCAAGGGTCAAATCACAAAATGCGATCGCAAACTTGCACGGTATTATAGCGATAAATTCTCGAAATACACAAAGCTGTACAGGATTATGGAAAAGTTCTAATTCCAAAAAGACCTTTATAATTGTTGGCTGCCAAATAATGGCAATTTGAATAAACGTTTTTATTAACAAAAAAAGCTCTTCACGGCAACATAAGATATATATTGGGAATGATAGGAGCAAGTGGCTTGATTTACGGACTGGTGGTAAACGACGCGTTAAAAAATTTCGGGCACGAAGTTCACGTCATAATCACAGAGGGGGCTAAAGCAGTAGCCAAATACGAAGGCGGAATTGACGCCATAAAAATGTTGGAAGGAACATCATTCAAAATATATAACGAAACAGATATCGAGGCACCAATGGCCAGCGGGTCTGCTAAATTTGATGGTATGGTAATTGCCCAATGTAGCATGAGGACTCTGGCTTCGGTCACCAACGAATTCGAAGATAACCTGATCTCCCGTGCGGCCCAAGTTCAACTTAAGGAGAAAAAACCATTAATATTGCTGATAAGGGAAACGCCCCTGTCCACGATCCAGCTGTTAAACATGTTAAAGTCGTCAATCAGTGGAGCGATAGTAGCCCCTGCATCGCCGGGCTTTTACGGGAATCCCAAAACTGTGGATGATCTTGTAAACTTTCAGGTGGGCAGAATTCTAGACCTTCTGGGTTTGGAAAACAATTTTGCCAAAAGATGGAAAGGTGATTAAAAATCATTGGCTAAATGCGACAGATATGTGTCTGATTTCATGTAAAGACCGGTTAAAAACGCAAGATAACAGCATTGTTTGTGGCAAATTTTGTTTATCAAACTTGCATGACCCATTTATGGGATAACTGATAAGCTTTCTAAATGGCCTACCGGCAGTTCCGACGCAAAGCCAAAATTCCAAATCGTTTTGCCTTTGGGTTTTTCACTTAAACCCCATTTATCAATCAGGAATTTTACGATCAAAGAAGAAAAGGAGGGAGTACCTGTAGCGCCCGGCTCAAAGTACTAAAATATATGTAGCGTTCTGTCAGTTTGAACTATGGCCGTCGGGTGCATGATTCCATTTTTGCCTATTACCAAGTTTCGTTTTCCCCTTTGTACCTCTGAACCAAAAAATCCCTTTTCATAGCTGGGATGTAAGTTTGGACTTCTTTATAATTGCACTCTCCGAGAAAATATTCCCCTTTATGCCATAGACCATGCACAGGAATTTTCTGTTGCTGATCAGCTTCATCTTAGGTTTGATTGGCCCCTTTACCATTGATGCTATAAATTCCAAGGTTCCCCCCATAATTTCCATAGCTACATGTTCCAGTTACGAACGGTTTGGGACCCATCTCCCGTGTTCCATCCACCCTTACCGTCAAATATGGTTCTAAAAACGGGTACTGGCTGCTGTATTTAGATATGAAATATACATGGTGGTTGAATAAGGCGTCTGCCCCATCGCTAACTTTCCAGTAATAACTCCCGATAAAAATCTTTGCCAATTCCCGAGCCAGGCCCATGGACTTGGCCAACGACAGCGCGCCCCCTCAAGCCGCATTGATAAACCTCGTTGCTGTATAAGTGTAAATTGACCCGTTTTTCAGCGCTTTAATTTCTACAAAATTATTCTTTTCAGATATGGAGGTGACTTGGGCATTTGCCAAAAATAGGGTGTCATTACCTGCAGCAAGTGTGCCAAGAGCCTGGGTTAGGCTTCTGTAGTCAGTGGCAGCATTCATATAGGAAATAATGGCGCCTTTGGCTTTAAGTTTTGGTTCAATTTTTTAAGATTATCTGCATCTATCACCATATACTCTTCATCGGGGCAGTAACCTTTAGCCCATTTTTTATGCTTTTCTATCACCCTCAGGCTCTCTTCATCAAGAGCAATTTACAAGCTACCCACTTCTTTCCAAGGCAATTTATATGCGGCCCGAAGTTCGCGCCATAATTTTCTGGACCTGCATACAGATTCCTCAAAGACGTTTTTTGTCGAAGGATCGTAAAAGAACGGAGCCTCGACCATGCCGCTGTTCAGGTTGGAAGTCCCCGATGCAAGGGATGGGCCGTTATCGATAAGCAGGATTTTGGAACCTGTAACTTTGGATAGCCAGAAGGAAATTGAAACCCCAAGGACGCCCCCGCCGGCGATAATTATATCAAATTTGTTGTCCACAATTAACACTTGTTCACGTTGCAGTTTTAGACGCCTAAAACGTTTAGCGCCTCAGCCAGCTCAATCTTGCCATGAATTATTTTCCACAGTGTTGAAGAAATAAGCTTGGGGTTGCTGGATTGCCATACATTTCTCCCTATTGCAGCCCCCGCGGCCCCGGCTTTCATAGCTTCCCATATTGTTTTTATGAAGTCAGCATTGTTTGCCATTTTTTCCCCACCCGCTATTATGACAGGCACCCCGCTTGTTTCAATGACATCCCTAAATTTTTCCTCGGGTCCGGCATAAACTGTTTTTATTACGTCAGCACCCAGCTCTGCCCCTATCCTGCAAATAACCTTCAGTATTTCAACGTT
>JBMFVR010000084.1:0-6017 GCA_049965895.1 Nitrososphaeria archaeon
GACCCCATCGGTTTGTACATGGTGGTCACTAAAATGTTCAGGCCGATGAGGTCCAGATAAATCTATCTAAAAGAGCGAAGTTTTACACTTGCTGATGTACTGCTTAAAAGCGATGGCTTTATAATGCAGTAAAAAGACCAATTTTCTATGATAAGCTTTCATACCTGGCATATAGTATTATGGTTTTTTTGATGAATTAAAATAAGCATGCAATGCAATTTTAGCGGAAGATTTAATCGGCTCTTTCATCTGCATGCTTAAAGCCACTGTGCATGCAAGATAGCAGCCACTACATGCTAATACTTTGCCCTTAAATGCAGGATAATATTTATTCACTAATTCTTGGTATGAATGATCAGTGAGTTTTCCTATTTTTATATCGCTTCTCTGGGGGCAAGGATTAAGGTATCCTTCAGGGTCAACCGAAAAGTACAGTTCCATGGCATCGCACATCTTGGCAAACTTGTTTGTTGAATAACTTCCAATTTGCTGCAGATACTCATTGGGTACAATTAATTTGCTCCGGAGCTCCTTTATGGCTCTTATATCGTCAGGATCTGGGGGAATTCCGGTTGGTGGATTTTGCGGTTGTACAGTTATAAAATCAACTATATCAATTACATCTGATAGCGCCCTTTTTATTTTTCCCCTGTTTTGGGTAGACAGCACCATGCTTATTCCTGTTCTTATGCCTGATTCCCTATATGTTTTAATTGACTTGAGGGCCTTCCTGTAACCCCCTTGTATCCCCCTAACTTTATCGTGAACTTCTTCTGGACCATCAATGGATATGGTGATTGCTTCTAAACCCCTCCTGAACTTGCTCATCATATCATTTCTTACGACAAGTCCGTTTGTGTTCATTGTTGTTAAGAGTCCTAGGTCGTTGCTAAGTGTGACCAAGTCGCCTATGTCATTTCTGAGTGTCGGCTCACCACCGCTAAAATCCAACATCCTTGCACCGGATTCAGCTATTCTTTTAATAACTATTACTGATTCATTTGTACTGAGTTCAGGCCAGCTGGACCTCCAGTATCCGCAGTATTCGCACCTTGAATTGCACCTGAAAGTTACATTATAGGTTGCATACAGTGGACCCTTTCTGAATAGCTTGTAATTCAAATATCTAAGAGCCAGGCCTGCATGATTCATATATGTTGCTTACAAAGGTCAATTAATATACATTTTTATATGCTAATGGGACCAAGTGGACAGAAGATCACTTTAAAAGGTAGAGATTACAATTAAAGTTAAAAAACATTATTTTCGTAATTATTTTGAATGCACTCTGCAGGCCAATTTGTTAGAGTAAGGAGCCGATATATCCCGCTATACAAGAGCGTCATATACAAAGTTGAATATAAGGGGTAGACTGATGGGCTTTTTACCAGTGGGTTTAAGGGCACTAGTATTATGGCAGTGAGCATTTATACTTAGCTGTAATGCAGAAGACCAACGAATGGCCGTTTAATTATCCTATTTAATGATTTACTGCATTTAGACCTAAATGATGCATTGAACATGCTTGGTTGTTGGCTTTTTAATAACTGAAATTAATCCCTATCTCCTTGCCTTTCTTTGCAATTACCTGATTTTTTGTTAACTGTAATTACACGATTTATGGGAACAGAACTTTGATCCGCTTAAAAGTGATGGTTTTGGATTAAAATAAATGAGGACTACTTGAGACATCATGTAACCCCCGCCATGAAAGGCAGATTAGAGGTCAATTTAAGAGCAAATAATAGGCTTGTTATCAATATAGTTCTTTACCTTTTCCACATCAAGATTCCGCCTCTTTAATATTGCCTCTACTGCTCTTAGCATGGCCATACCACCTATGCTTATGAGGGTTCCGTTTATCAATGTGGATAAATAGCCTGAACGTCCTTCTTTGAAACCATCGCGCACTGCCATTTTAGCCAAATGCCGGTATGAAGCATAATATACGGCAAGTTGCGATTCGTTTAGCTCTAGCTCCTTGAATTCTTCGCTCTTTAATACACCTAGTGGAACGTTCTGCATTGGTGTTACCGTAAATTCCAAAGGCCTGCCCATGACTTCTGAGTTGCTCATCCTGTTTATGAGCGCAACGGTATCCCAGTTATCTTCGTCAGTTTCACTTTCCTGCCCAACTTGCACTGTAAATGCTGGTCTCCAATAGAACATATTCATATTTTTTGTACCTTCAGCAACAATGTCTGCCCATGAACCGTCTGCTCCTATTCTCAGTGGCATGGCCTTGCTAGGCATGTGCAACTTGGCCAGCCTATCACTGCCAGTTTCTATTCCCACCTGAACACCAATCCAATTTACAGGCCCTGCACCTATAATTTCTGACAACTTCTTTAGAAGTTCGGGGTAAGCGGTTGCTGGTGATATCCTTGCATGCGTTGGGTTAAGGCTCTTTATGCCATCTATGGCCATTACTGATTGAACTAGCTCCACAAGCGCATCTTCATTTGGAACAAACTTTGGTCCATGTTTGTACCCAAAAAACTCATCAGTGTGAAGCCATGCATTTCCATATCCACCCTTTACATTTACAGCTACCTCCCTAACCACCCAATCGATAGGATAATACCTTAGAGGCCTCAGTGTTACTTCACAAAAATCGCATCCTATTCCGCATCCTCTCATAATTTCCGTAAGTGATTTCATTGACGGATTAACTATTAGTGGAATATTATCCAAAGAAGGAAAGCCATTGGGCCTTCTTGTGATAAATCTTTCTGATTTAACATAAAATCTGTGAAAATCTGAATCAAAGCTTGCGTATCCATTTATAAAGAGATTTTTATCCAGCCTATCTTCAGAAATGCCTTCAAACAGTTCTACAATAACATCATCAACCTCTCCCTGAACCACATAATCTATATTGTATTTTTCAATCAGGTCTGGCCTTATTGTAAATTCCCATATGCCTGGACCTCCTACAACTAGCCTTGTCTTTTTTTCTTTTCTGATGACATTTAACCTCTGTATGAGCGCGTCCCATTCAACCTTAACCCATGGGTCTGCCTTGGAGCGGAAAAGTACCTTATAGGACATAGTGAGCGGTCCAAGCCCAAGCGGATCCATCGTGCTTACTGCTATTATCTCAGTTGTTTCATCCACAAAGTTTTCTATAAAATCAGGGTGAGGTACAGCGACATCAAGGCCCTTAATTTTAAGAGCTGCTTCGAGCTTCCTAATGGAGTAAGGAGCATACTTGAGTTCACCTCTATCTGTGGGGGGTGAAACTTTTCCTTTAAGATACCTGTAAATTAAGCCGGGAACCAAATTAGAAGAAGCTACTGGAAGGAAATCCAATAGCGGGAAGTAATGATAGTCGTACAAGAGAGTCATATCTGAAACCAGGACATATTTAGACATAATTTTTACACCTGTGGTTTAAAAACATTCAGCAATCAAAAATATATTTTATCTGAAAATTTTTAGAGATTTATCACCAAAAAATGGACAAATTTTGGTTTGATCTTTTAAGAGATTAAGCCAAAATAAACGTTATATCATTTCTAATATACATATGATTTGCAGGTCTCATCTATAAACTTCAAGATAGTTTTTTATTGCCCCATGGGGTCCATTAGCGATTATTATCAAATGATTGATTTAGCACATATTTGAATTTCCCCCAGTTTTAACTCAATATACCGCATATTAGCGCAAATTAATTTAGCTTATTCACTACTATTTGCTGATTGAAATTTTCATTTAGCTAAAAAATACAAGTTTGCCGGGGGAGGGCTTTGAACCCTCGACTTCTGGATCATCTCATCTCCAGATTATGAGTCTGGCGCTCTAACCAGCTGAGCTACCCCGGCTAAGCTAGACGTTTATTTTTATTCTATATAAGATTTGCCGACTAGCTGACTGCATGTTTTATCAGGATTAACAACATATATTAGCATCTCCTGTATTTAATTCATGATATTGCATATATTTTATGAAGTTATCCATAGTGTTTTCCATGTAAAGCTATATGTCTGATATACTCGGAAAGCATTTTGATAGAGAACGAAGAAATCGTCAGCACTGTTCTCGAGGAGATAAATGATCAAATTAGAACGGAATACCTTAAGAGCAGTCCAAAGGTTGAAAATTCCCCTGTTTTTATGATGTTACTCGATCAATAAGCGTTTATTTTAAGGATCCTGCAGGGAATATCATTGAACTCTGTGCTCCACTTCTACCATAATAGGCCAATACTCCTTTATTGCACACGAATACCATAACGGTGCTTATATTAAATGAAATCTCTCCATATCTTTTGCTCATTACTGCTGGGAATTACCGAAAAGCCTAGCCTTGTACATCACTTTCTGATTTCATTTTTATTATGTGCTCATGGCTTAGTTGCCCCTCAACCAGCTAGAGAGATCCATTTTACAACCAACTCATTTAACGTACTTCAGTATGCCTAGTAATTAATACGATTTACTTTCATATTCTTCCATTTCAGATTCCCTCAGCTCCCATGGAAACACGATCCAGTAATCAACTTCTTTAACATAAAAATTTGGTTTCACTTTGGCCCAGGGCTTTACAAATAGGGAAGCTATCTGAACGTTTGAAGCGCCCCTGTTCTTTATTAAGTGCCCTGATACCAATAGCAAAGTTTCACCAGTATCAACAGTGTCATCAACAACAAGTACGCTCTTGTTCCTAACATCAACATAAAGCACATCAAAAATTTTTGCAGGAATCTTTAATCCTGGTCCTTTATAGGATTTGATGTTTATAAAATCTAGAGGGACAGATAATCTATCTGCTATTACCATTGAAATTGGCAATCCTCCCCTTGCGATGCCGATGACGACATCAAAAGATATACCGGACGCCTTGACCTTTTTTACAAGTTCAACAGTAAGGCGGCCAAACTCATTCCAAGAAACAAGCCGCTTCTCCATTTTTATGCTTACTTTTGGCGGAATTTAAATATTTTTGAAAATTAAATATTAACCGCATTGTGACATCTTTTAACGCTAAAGCTTCCCGTACTGCTATCATGGGTTGGTCTGCAATATGATTAAATGATACAAAGCAGTCTGATGCCCCACCGTTGTGCTTTCACAGCATCAATTCTGATATAATTATCTGACGTCTAAACTCAAACTCTCACATCTTATTAATCACGAAGCCTTCGTACAGTTCAAATGACAACAAATGAGCCTACAATCGATCATATTTAACGATTAAGTCGCTTTCCTGTCCCTAAATGAAATAATTCTCGCTCTGTTATAAATTCCCTTACCAAAATTGCTTTCGGCAATGTACACAGCTAGCATTGCAATTGACACTCCAAGCGCAGCACCACCTACCACATCCAATGGCCAGTGAACACCTACATAAACCCTTGAAAACGAAACAAGAGCTGCCTCAATGGATAGCAGGTAAACGTACCTTTTTCTCAAATAGTAAAATGTAGATGAAGCTCCTGCCCACACTATGAGCGCATGACCAGATGGATAACTGTAGTCGTGGGGCATGGTCACAAGGAGACTGTAGGTGTAAAAGTGGAATGGCCTAGGCACTGCAAGCAATGGTTTGAGTATTTCACCACTTATTATTGAAAGTATGAACGCAACTATCATCACATACGCAGCAAACTTAACATTTCCCCTACCAAAGAACCACATTAGTGCCACAAGGGGTATCCAGAAGTACTCTCTTCCATATTCAGCAAATATAACCATTAAACCGTTAAGGTTGGTTATCCTACTCGTTACAGTAATTACATAAAGTGAAGCATTGATTGCGTTATCTGGTCCATCAAGCTTGACATATAGTGTTATAAGTACAAATATTATGATAAGAACTGAGAAAACAGTAATTGAACCCCTACTTTTTTTTCCTGCAAGTTGCATGAATATGCCCTCCATGTTCACAGAGGTCAAAAGCTGATATATAAATCCTATAAGGCCAATCTAAATTATAGTGACATCTTTTAACGCTAAAGCTTCCCGTACTGCTATCATGGGTTGGTCTGCAATATGATTAAATGATACAAAGCA
>JBMFVR010000085.1:0-5864 GCA_049965895.1 Nitrososphaeria archaeon
GCCTAATTATCAGTTCAAAGGATGGCACTGCAGACAAAACAAACTTTTGAGGAAGAACATATTCTCCTATAACACCGTTATTTGTATAGGAGGCGGAATTAGATATAACTGCGGAGAAATCGCCTGCATAGTTTTTAATAGCGTAGTTTAACTCAATTATCCGTTTTGTTCCTAATTGAACTAATTCTTCCAATACTATTGATTGTGAAGAGCCACCAACTCCATGATAAACAGCAGAAACAGGAACTCCCATATATGATCCGCTATAGATAAGGAATCCGCGGTTTTCATTTACAAGCTTTCCATGTAGAAGTTCGGATAATTGCTTTACTATTTCAATGTTTCCTGATACTATAGCTTTATTTGCTATATTTTTAGAATCGGCTTTTATGTGCAACGGCATAACCAGAAACTACAAAGCCATAATAATAAATATTTAGTGGATGCAGCGTATAAATGTCCTACAAGATTTTTTTAATTACTGATATCGGGCACTGTACATCCTACCAATTTATAGTTTATAAGATGCTAACATAAACTATTATAAGCATTATAACTGTTTAAGGTAACATGCGATACCGAGGTGCTAGGATTATCGCTTGTGGCATTTCAGTGTATTATTTGAAAACAAACATATAAGTGAATCTCGAAATAACCATTTAAAAAAAGCTAATGATTTTATAAATAGGTAAAATATTAGTTAGCATATGAAAACCATCGACATTTCAGATAAGAAGATAGTCAAAAGGACAGCCACTGCAAAAGGCACTATTATTTTAAATAGGCATTCGCTAGATGCAATAACTGAAAAAAAAGTGGAAAAGGGCGATCCACTAAGCGTAGCAGAACTCAAAGCAATTGAGGCGGTTAAAAATACACCGCAAGCAATATCGTTTTGCCACCCAATACCCATTGAATTTATCAATGCAGAAGCCAGAATAGTTGAAGATGGTATTGAAGTTTCAGTGACTGTATCTTCGCAGGCAAAAACAGGTGTTGAGATGGAAGCCCTTTATGGCGTATCAGCAGGATTGCTTAACATATGGGATATGGTAAAAAAATACGAAAAAGACGACCACGGTCAATATCCTAGCACAAAAATAACAGATATAAAAGTAGTTAAAAAGGAAAAGGGGTCCTAAATTGGGCACTAATTCAAAAACTCCAATGAAATTTGCCATGATAACAGTTAGCACTTCCAGATACAATAAAAAAATCCCGGATGAGAGCGGTAACATGGCATCTGAAATAATTAGGCTTTCAGGTAACAGAATAATTTCGAGGTGTTTGGTACCTGACTCCGCCACTAAGATTTGTGGTGAAATTTTCAGGGCATTATATTTTTCTCCAGATGTTGTACTGCTTATAGGTGGCACGGGACCGACAAAGGACGATTTAACAGATTCGTGTGTTAAATCTATTTCGGATAAGATAATTGAAGGCTTTGGCGAACGTTTTAGAGAGCTAAGCTACGGCGAAGTAGGCGATAACGCTATGATCGGAAACGCGATAATGGGCCTGTTGGATAAAAACGTTATAATAGCAGTCCCGGGCTCGCCCTCGGCGGTTAGAACTTCACTTAAATTAGCTATCAATATATTGCCGCACATATTAAGCTTAAGGAGGAGAGAACTATAATGCAGGAAATCATGTGGGTTGAAAAATATAGACCGATTAAACTAAGTGAGGTAGTAAATCAAAGTGATATAGTGGAAAGATTAAGGGGATTCCTAAAACAGCCGCAGGACATGCCTCACCTTTTATTTACAGGGCCACCAGGTACAGGGAAAACCACAATGGCATTTTGTCTTTCACGCGAAGTGCTTGGGGAAAACTGGAAAAATTACACCCTTGAATTAAATGCCTCAGATACTAGAGGAATAGATACTGTAAGGACAACTATAAAGAACTTTACGAGGTTTGTTGACAAATCATCAGGAATACCATTCAGAATTATAATACTGGATGAAGCTGACGAAATGACTTCTGATGCTCAAACGGCACTTAGAAGGATAATGGAAGAATCTTCTGAAAATTCCAGGTTTATTATAATAGCCAACGTATCTACCTCTATAATAGAGCCGCTTCAAAGCAGGTGTGCTGTTTTTAGGTTCAAAAGACTTGATGAACAAGCCACAATAAAAAGGTTGCAAGAAATATGTGAAGCTGAAAAGGTGAAGTATAGGCCGGAAGCGTTAAAACTGATATATGAAATGAGCGAAGGCGATATGAGAAAAGCTATAAATCAACTGCAGGCGTCAGCTAGCCTTGGCGAAATTACGCCTGAAAATGTAAAGGCCACAATGGGAATAGGCAGAGAGAGTGAAGTAAAAACAATGGTGAATTATGCACTTTCTGGGGAGTTTAAAAAATCCAGGGAAATACTTTACAAATTGATTTACATTTACGGCCTGCCAGAGGGTGATCTGCTAAAGATGATCTTTTCTACCATAAATTCGATGAAAGATATAGATTTGGGTAGAGCAGCCAAAATTTTTGCGGAATATGACTATAGGCTTTTGCAGGGGGCTCACCCCGATATACAGCTTACAGCACTCTTGGCTGAGATAGCAGAATTGAATAAAAGTGGTGCAGGCAAAATTTGAGTCTGCCGCGCGGCCTCAGAGATTACGAACCAGACAATTATGAGAAACTTGAACTGATAAGAAGCAATTTCGTTAAACTTGCAAAGATTTATAATATAAAGCTAATGGAGCCTTCAGCTATAGAACTACTAGAGACGCTGCAAGCAAAGGGCGGCGAGGATATTATTAAGGAGATATATGAATTTACAGATAAGGGTGGCAGAAGGGTTGGGCTTAGGTTTGATCTGACAGTTGGGATAACTAGGTATGTCTGCTCAAGGCGCGATCTTCCACTCCCTATAAAGCTTGGGTCATTTGCAAGCATGTGGAGATATGATGAACCTCAGTTTGGTAGATACAGGTGGTTCTACCAATGGGATGTTGAAGTATATGGCGACAAATCACCCGAGTCCTATGTGGAGATTCTGTCCTTTACCAACAGAATGTTGAAGGATTCAGGCCTTGACGTTAAAATAGAAATAAGTGACCGGCGGGTTGTTGAGGATCTTCTAAAATACAGGATAGGTCACAATGAATTCATACCGGAACTGCTAAGAGCAATGGACAAGCTTGGCAAAAAGACGAAGGAGCAAATAGTGAATGAATATACTGAAAAAGGAATAGATGAGAAGTATATTGATGAAGCGCTACAAATATCTCAGGGAGGTGAAAGGCTCCTTGATGAAATACATACCCAGTCTAAGGAATTACTCGAAAAGGTAATTGATGAATCCAAGTCACTTAAGTTACCAGTAATTGTCAACTTGGGTATTGTGAGGGGTTTAGATTACTATTCAGATATAGTTTTTGAAGCATATAGCAAAGAGAACCGCGAAATTGGGGCATTGGCTGGAGGCGGGGGGTATGATATTTTGACTGGAGTATTTAAAAGGCCTGAACTAAATGCGCTTGGTGCAGCAGGCGGCATAGACAGGCTGCTGCTAGCTTTAAGCAACAGGCCAACAAAAAAAGAAGGAATAGTTTATGTTGTATATACTGGAGAAACAAAAAAAGAGGCACTAAAGGTTCTAGAATTGCTAAGGGGGGCTGATATTTCTGCAGAATATAGTAGATCTGATAAACTTGGCGGAGGACTTAGGCAGGCAGAAAAGCAGGGGGCAAGGGCTTCTGTTCTTGTTTTACCCAGAGAAATTAAGGATGGAAAAGTCAAAGTTAAATTTATGGAAAGCAGACTCGAGGACCTTGTACCAATAGAAAAATTATCTGATTGGTTAAAGGTACATTAAAAACAGTTTAAAGGCCAAATTATAAGAGGCACTATTTATCTGCCTAAATGTAGCCGTGGGATTAGTTTAGCGCGAACCTGTTGGGCATTGGTTTGAATGCTTAAACATTAAATTTCTAGCAAACAAGCATCAGCCATCTCAATCTAGGAAACAAATAAAAATAGAGTTCCATTATATATTGGCAATGGAGCAACTTGACTATGATGTAATAATTGTTGGTAGTGGTCTTGCAGGACTCAGGACTGCGATTGAAATATTAAGAAGAGATAAGGGACGGCTAGGCATAAAAGTAGCACTTATATCAAAATTATATTTAATGAGGAGTCACTCAGTTTCCGCGGAAGGGGGAACTTCTGCTGTGCTTTATCCAGAAGAGGGTGATAGTTTTGAGCTTTACGCGTGGGACACGATCAAAGGCAGTGATTTTCTGGCAGATCAGGATGCAGTTTGGAGATTTGTGCACCTTGCAACTCAGGAAACCAGGTTAATAGAAAGATGGGGTGTGCCTTGGAACAGGAGGGAGGATGGAAGAATAGAGCAAAGATGGTTTGGAGGATTAAGTTTCCCAAGGGCCACATATGCTCAAGATAAAACAGGATTCTTTGAAATGCGCGCTTTATATGATACACTGTTAAAATACGATAACTGGGACAGGTTTGATGAGCACTTTGTGACATCCCTTGTTCTTGATGGAAATAAGTTTGTAGGATTTAATACAATAGACCTAAAAACGGGAAACATGAGATTTTTCAGGGGTAAAGCTGGCATAATAGCTACCGGTGGAAACGGGCAAATGTACAGGATCACCTCAACTGCATCGAGCTCTACAGGTGATGGTTATGGCATAGCATATAATGCCGGTATACCGCTTAAGGATATGGAATTTGTTCAATTTCATCCAACAGGCTTGGTTCCAAAGGGTCTGTTGATAACAGAGGCTGCACGGGGGGAGGGAGCTTATCTTAAGAATGCCGATGGAGAAAGATTCATGAAAAAATACGCACCGTCTAAAATGGAACTTGCACCAAGGGACATCGTCTCAAGATCAATAATGACAGAAATTAGGGAAGGAAGGGGAGTAAAGGATGAAGCTACCGGTATACAGCACGTATGGCTGGATATGACTCATTTGGGTAAAGAAAAAATTGAGCAAAAGCTTCCATTTATCAGGGAAATGGGCTTTAAATATGTGGGAATTGACATTGTTAATGAACCCATGCCGGTTAGGCCAACAACTCATTATGAAATGGGCGGAATTCATACGGATATAGATGGTAAGGTTCAATCATTAAGTGGCCCAATAAGGGGGCTTTGGGCCGCGGGAGAGGCAGCGTGCGTAAGCATTCAGGGATCCAACAGGCTTGGATCAAATGGAACTAACGAATGTCTAGTTTACGGCTATATAGTGGGAAACGATGTTTACAATTATATTTTAAAAGAAAATCCGCCAATACCGGATATTCCGGCCGGTAAACTGGAACAGGAACAGGACAGAATATTCAGCGGAATATTGGGAAAGGAAAGTGGGGGAGAGGATGTTTATCAAATAAAGGATGAGCTTAAGGACACAATGGAAAAATACGTTCACGTATATCGTACTGCAGAAGAACTTCAAACAGCAGTAAAAAAGGTAAGGGAATTAAAGAACAGGTATAAGGATATAAGATTAACTGACAGAGGACACACCTTCAACTATAACCTGCAGCACGCATTGGAGCTTGGATTTTTGCTTGACCAGGCTGAAATAACTGCTCTTGGTGCTCTTACGAGAACTGAGAGCAGGGGGGCTCACGCAAGATTGGATTACCCTAAAAGGGATGATGAACACTGGTTAAAGCACACGCTTGCAGTAAAAGGAGCAGATGGTCCAAGCTTTTCATATATCCCTGTTAGGATCACAATGTGGAAACCTGTGGCCAGGGTGTACTAAGAAATGACAAAAGTAAGAATATTAAGGAATGATGGTTCAAAACAATGGTGGCAGGAGTATGATGTAGAACCACGCAAAGGGTCCACGGTTCTGGACCTCCTT
>JBMFVR010000086.1:0-5860 GCA_049965895.1 Nitrososphaeria archaeon
CCTTCAAGGCTTCAGAAACATCGATGTTCTTTATCCTAGCATGGGGCACCTTGCTGGTAACGAGCTTTGCGTACAGCGTACCAGGAAAATCCACATCAAACGCATATTTGAGTGTTCCTGTGACCTTCAACCACGAGTCAGTCTGAGGAACTTCTTTTCCAATATACTTATTGCTCATCTGTTGTCATTTATGAGTTAACATATTATATAAATATTTACCAGATTACAGGCAAATGGTTAAATTCAATGTATAAAACTGGACAATCGTAAATTTATTTAATAAACAAAAGCATAACTATTCTCATTTAAATACTAAAAAATAAGGGTATTTTGATCTGTTAAGCTTCTCCAGAAGCTACAGCTATGCTCACTCCTTTTCCTGTTTCAATGCCCCATATGTGCCATGCAATTGCTGCTATAGCTCCAACTCCCCAAACTACTACGGCTATTGCTAAGAACTCCTGCAGTGCACCAGGTGTGCTGGGGCTGGGTATCAGATATATTAATGGTATATATGCACCTATAGATATCACTCTTGCCAAAGCGGTGAGCTTCCCCCTGTGCTGAGTTGGCCAAAGTTCTCCTTTAAGTGTGTCCTCAGTCATATAGTCTATTTGAACAATTGCATAGAAAATCACAAGTAATATCCAGAAAATGACCAAGTCAGAAGACCAGATGTTTAGCGTTGCAGCTATGATTACCATCATTACAGCCACACCTACGCTGGAAAGCGTCAGGAACCATTTTCTGCTGTACTTGTCTCCAGTCATTCCCAGAAATCCTGCAGCAAATCCTGCAACTCCAGCTATTAGAACTATGTAAGGGAATAGATCGGGGAAGAACAATGGTGCCAGAGTGTAGGCCATAAATCCATATCCTACAGCATTTGAAAAGGCTACCAATGTGGCAACTGTTTCTTTAAACCATATTGGAGGATTCTTGACATTTACATTGGTTTGAGCTGTAGCAGTTGTAGATGATACATTTGCTGTTTCATTTCCAAAGTACTTTTGGACTTCAGCCTGGGCTTTGTCTGACTTTCCAACCTTTTCCAGCCATCTAATTGATTCAGGCATATTCAGCCTAAGGTAGATCAGAACTACCAATGAGAGCAGGACAGCAGCTCCTGCCATTGTCCTTCCGAAGAAGACTGTGCTGGAGATGGTGATAAAGCTGACAGCTGAAGTTATGACGCCTGCAAGAGCAACGAAGTCCATTAACATCATCATGGACTTGCTCCTGTTCTTTCTGGGAAATATTTCATGAGCCATTGTCATGATGTTGTTCATTTCCGAACCTGCTGCTGACAGCAGGATTGCCAGAGATATAAGAACAAGAATGTAGTTTATGCTAAGCGCCAGCAAAACTCCACCTATTGCATACATTGACATTGAATAAATGAATGTCTTCTTCCTTCCGAGCTTATCTGATATTGGTCCTCCGATTGCTATGCCTATTACCAACCAGAGGTATGGCCATGAAAAGAGAAGCTTCTCAAGATAGAACGGTACTGTGTACCAGTATGAAGCAACAAATGCAAGTGAAAAAATGTAACCTTCCAGAAGCAGACCTATAGCGAATGCCGCGAAACTTATTGAGTGTGCGCGAGTCCATGGAATCTCTTCATATGTTTTAGATGTTTCCATCGTTCAAAAGATAAACAATTGTGTATAAAAGCCTTTCTGAAATCAAAAAATTTCCATTATTTGTTTAATTTTTTAAATTAATTTGAAATTTTTTCAAGAATTTCTAAATAACCTTTACTACTGGTCAGCATTTCTCTAACGGGCTTTACCAACTGGTCAACATACATTGCGGCCGTAAGCTTGAGGTCCATGGGGTGCAGGGAACCAGACAGAAAAGCTGCTTTCAATTCATCATACCGGGAATATTCTATATCACCTCCGTACTTTTTGTCCCTTTCAACCCTCACCCTTTCAAATGTTGGAAATATAACATATTTCATTATTTCCATAACTGGATTGCCCTGGTCCCTGTCAACAGGACACCATGCCTTTGAAAGCTTTTCCCTTATAACACTAAAATCATCATGCACAAACACTGCAGATGCTGGCTTTGACTTGCTCATCTTTGAAAACTCCTCCTTGCCTACAACAACTGGCTTTATTAGCCCAGGCAGTAGATGATGATGTAGGGCAACGGGTGGCTTCCACCCCATCTTTGGAAATATGTCCCTAGCCAGCATGTGGGCCTTTCTTTGGTCCATCCCTCCATGAGCTATATCAACTTCCAGTGCATGAATGTCATTGATCTGCAGGACAGGATAAAAGAGCTGCGCGAATGAGAGCTCCTCCCTTTCACTTCTACCGGCTATTGTCAGGGTTCTGCTAACCCTCTGCACAGAAGTATGAGTTGAAAGCTTTAACATATCATTCCAGTAATCTAACTTTGATTTGTAAAGCTCGCTGCCCCTGATGAACCTGACCTGGCTTCCAATGAACTTTGTGAATGCACTTTCGTACATATCTGAAAGGTCCTGTATAAGCTCCCAGTTTTTGCCAAGTTTTTCATTTATATAGGTGTGCCAATCGGCGAGGAAAACTGTGACGTCAATGCCAGCGCTGACCAAGTCCCTGAGCTTCAGACCAGTTACAACTAGGCTGCCCAGGTGCAACGGCCCTGATATTTCAAGACCTATATAATGCTTTATCTTTGACCCTGAATCAAGAAGAGCGCGCAACTCTTCCACAGTAACCGCTTCCTCGGTGGGCTCCTTCATAATTAGTGCTAGCCTTTCGTCTGTTGTCATTGTACTGAATCAAAAAATCGCGCTTTTAACCGTTGCTGAATGGGGTTACTTTTTCTTTTCCTCTGGTGGATCATCAACGCCCTTTTCGTTTACCGCAAACACAACTTCCCTTTCAGCCATGTACGGGCTGTCAACCATCCTGGCCACCCTCACCTTTCCGGATTTCCTCAAGTAAACCCTGTATGTACTCATGTGCGCAACCACGTGCCCACCCACAGGTTTAGTTGGGTCACCAAAGAAAGAATCGGGGGAAGACTGAACCTGGTTTGTAACAACGACAGCGATGTTGTACATCTCAGCTGTCCTTAGCAGCAGATGCATGAATCCATTGAGCCTCTGTTGCCTCTCCGCAAGGGTCCCCCTCCCAGGGAAATCTGACCTATAATGTGACGTCGCAGAATCAACTATGAGAAGCCTGACCCTTTCATTTTCTATGTACTTGCCGACTTCCTTCAGGAGCAGCTCCTGATGAGAGCTATTGTAGGCTCTTGCCACAATTATGCGCTCCATTACCTTAAGCGGATCAAGGCCCCGGTTCTCAGCTATTTCAGCTATCCTTTCTGGCCTGAATGTGTTTTCAGTATCTATGTATATTATGCTACCGTCAAGCCCCCCCTTGTCCTTTGACATCTGAACTATTACGGATAAAGTGTGACATATCTGGGTTTTGCCAGATCCAAATTCACCATACAACTCTGTTATGGCACCAGTCTCAATTCCTCCACCAAAAAGCCCGTCAAGGTTGTGGGAACCGGTGGAAATACGCTCTATGCTTTTCCTTATGTTATATAGCTCCGTGGCACTCATGAAATCCTTTGATAAAATCCCCTTTTCCACAAGGTAACCCCTAGCCTTAGTAATAAAAGTTGAAGCCTTATCGGCATCACCGCCTATCAAATCTGCAACATCGGATATGCTTCTGGTCGCAAGGTCCATGATGTTGTGTATGCCACCGTCATTCAGCTTTTGCTTTGTTACAGGGCCAATTCCATCTATGTTGTCTATACTTAGATCCTCAGACATCGGTAATTGAGATTCCCTGTCAATATAATAAACCTTTTTGCGCTTTCTTTCATCCCAAAATATCCCTCGATATTTCATACACTTCCCTGAACTCGCTTCCAAGCTGCCCCTGCCGGTAGGCGTGCACTACATCCTTGACTGTTATGAAGCCCTGTGACATCAACTTTCTCACCTGCAATTCACCAAGAAGCACTTCAAATGAAGTTACGGGGTAGAGCTTCATTTCCTCAATAACTATCTCCAGTCCCCTTCCAGGCGGGTACTTCCACGCCATTATGCCCATGCCCCTACACCTTGCAAAGTCTATTGCATCATCTGAAACCTTTGTGTTGCTGACAAGTTCAGCCCCAGCAAAACCCTGTTTTGCTTCATTGAGATCCAGCAGCCTCATGTATGTGTACATGGCTTCCTTGAGTCCCGTGTAGATGCCGTACTGATTGTGGTACTTCATTTCTGCAAACTTTTTGCCGGAATCGTCACTGTAAACCACGTCCAATTCATGGATCACACATCTGCCAGAAAGCCTTTGCCTCACCATTGGCTCAAATCCCATTTCCTTTACAATTCTTGCATAAA
This sequence comes from Nitrososphaeria archaeon, assembly GCA_049965895.1. Taxonomy (GTDB): domain Archaea; phylum Thermoproteota; class Nitrososphaeria; order Conexivisphaerales; family UBA164; genus KM4347-05. The sequence goes on from JBMFVR010000086.1 coordinate 4,370, forward strand.
AATCCTCAAAATTGTATCCGGCAGGGCCGAGCTTCATCATGCTTTCCCTGAGCGAGTATCTTACAGCTGCTGCAGGGTCATGCTTCCAGAGTATTTTCTTGATCATTTCATGAATTTCTGAGGAGTTTATTTTCCCTATCATTGAACTTTCAAGTTCATCGATCACCCTTTCCGCAGTCGCAGTACTGCTGCATCGGAGAAGGCTTGAGCGAATCTTTTGCCTGTCATAACTTTCTATCCTGCCGTCCCTTTTGACTACTAACTGTTCCATAAAGCCCTGCGGCTGCACTAAAATAAAAACTTATGCAAATCTTATTTAAAGCCTTTGTACCTGTTCTGATATGAAGACTCTGGTGCTTGCAAGTTACAACGCAACTTTTGTGCTTAGCTCAAGGAGACAGCCAACGGTGGGGGAAACTGTGAAAGTAAATTACATGAGAATCGAGCATGGCGGAAAGGGCTCAAACCAGGCAATAGGAGCAAGCAGGATGGGCGCAAATACTAAGATAATTGCTTCAGTGGGAAACGACCGGTTCGGTGAGATGGCTATAGGGAAGTGGAATGAAGAAGGAATTGATGTAAGCAGTGTCAAGGTTAAAGAAGGGTATACTGGATATGCATTTGTCTTTCTGATGGAAGATGGAAACAACTACATTTACATAAGCCCCAATGCAAATGAGAAAATAGAAGAACAGGAAGTTATGGAAGAACTGCAAAGCATAAGTCATGACCTTTTCATCACTGTTTTTGAAATCAGCCCTGAAATAGCCCTGAAAGCGGCCAGGGTGGCTTCAAAAAGGTCATTAACCGTGCTCAATCCGGCTCCTGCTGTTTACCTTAAACCGGAGGAACTGGACGGTATATATGCCATTACGCCTAATGAAAGCGAAATCAAGATTATGTCAGGATTGTCGCCTGATTCAAATGCAGATATAGCTGCTCTGGCAAGAAACTATTCAAAACATGTAAAGGTGGTAGCCGTTACCCTTGGTAAAGGGGGAGCGCTCATTATAGAAGATGGAAAGGAAAAACTTGTTCCTGCATTACATGTAAAACCAGTGGACACCACCGGGGCTGGTGACGCGTGGAACGCTGCGTTTTCTACGTTCCTTGCAGAAGGCAATGACCCCTTCTATTCTGCAGAGATGGCAAACAGAGCTGCTGCATTTCTTGTATCAAGAAAGAGGGGAATGCCAGACCTTGTGGACAACCTACCCTATAGGAGTGAGATTTAAACGAAGCTAATAATAAAAAAAGCTGTAATTGAACAGTTGTTAAAGTATATGGATGAACAGCTGCCCTATGAAGCAGTGGCTTTTCTGCTTGGCAAAAAGTACAAGGATTGGTTCAAGGCCGAGGAATTAGTCAGGGTAAAGAATGCCTCATTCTCAAGTATTAAATTCGCAGTTGAGCCGGAGGAGCTATTGAGTGTCTATAAGAAAGCTGAGGGGCTTGGTTTGGAAATTGTATGCATTTTCCACACTCATCCCG
>JBMFVR010000087.1:0-5794 GCA_049965895.1 Nitrososphaeria archaeon
CTAGCGAAAAGTTGTTGACTAGGTATGAACCAATTTTGTTCACTACATCAATCTTCTCGTTTGCCAGATGCTCGTACTCCTTTTGCAGTTGTAGCAGAACCTCATTGTACCTTTTTGACCCCCTCTTCTTTCTGCTCAATTCTCTCGTTTTTGCTCAGCATTATATAATTTATGAGAAGAGAATCTTATAAGCATAACTGTGATCCGCTAAAAGCGATGGCTTTATGAAGAATAACCAAAGATCAGTGTTAAAATTTCGCTAGTTTGCAAATTTGGTTTAACGATTTTGATAATTTAATAAAACTTTCCTAACCAAACGATTATATATTATAATCATAATTATTCATACAAATGACACAAAAAAGAAAGGCAATATCGCCGATAATAGCAACGCTGATACTGATAGTCATAACTGTAGTTGCAGGAATAGCACTTTACGGGTTCGTATCAGGGTACATGGGAACGCTCACATCAACAACATCATCAACACCGCCAAATGTACAAGTAATTGCTTTTAATGTAACAACTGGAAATAGTTCAAAAATAGATATCACTTTATTTAATGCTGGAAGCTCTCCTGTCACACTAAGTAAAACTGCTGATATATTTAATGCAACATCAAATAATTTTGTAGCATCCTTTCAAATAAATGTGACAAGTTTGGCCCCAAATACATCTTATAATATAGGAGTATCATCATCAAATAAAATTAACTTAGCTTCTGGAAATTATTATGTTAAAATAACTACAACTAATGGCTACATAATTCAGACACCATCAGTGTATGGAAATTAATTTTTTGTTTATTTTTTGTTGCATATTATTTTTTTGGTAAACTGCACTTTTGCATTTATCATTTAACATAAAAACAAAAATCACAATGCGACAAAGCTACAATATTACAGCTTCACTATTTTAAACACAAAAATTTTAAATGATAGAACGTATTGACATGCATAATGGAAAACAGGGTCATCCTGCATGGATTCTGGACCGGCAGTTATTTCCTGCTATGGGGTGAAGGCAATTTTAATGGTTCAAATTATCCGTACCGGCTCCACCAGCTGCGCTTTCAGAAATGATCAGCGGCACAGGTGGGGAAGCTGAAATCAGCTTGCCCGTTACTCAGGACGGTAACCCCGTGCCTTCATCGCCGATAATAGGTGATGTTTCAGTAAAAATAGCCGGCCTCAGGGAATTTAAGGTGAAGGGAATAAGGATGACCGCGGGGGAAGCTGCGAAGTTCCTCGCCGCAATGGAATACACTGCAAGCGATGACCTGGTTTTCTGGGCAAAGGCATCAAGGTTCGTGATGAGCCTGCTTTCGAGGCAGAGGTTCCTGCCGTCCATTTCGCAGGAAAACAGGGCAGAGTGGGTGCTCACGTACAACGACCAGGCAGATGCTGAAAGACTCAAAACTTTAGCAAGGGCAATGCCCCTTTCGGTTGCACCTGATACACATGTTCTGAACAGTTTTCTGAACAGTGCAGTTGACGAACTGATCAGGGGGTGGCTTTCGGAGAGCAGGGCTGCACAGGAATGGGTTGAACGTTTGTTCGGCGATACGCCGGCTTCAGCATGGTGCTGGGGCCTCGTTTCAAATAATGACCAGAAGATTGACAAGATAAAGGAGAGCATCGATTCCTGGATCTCGGAAATTGAAGCCCAGGGGCAGGGCACGTACAGGACGTGCTTCAGGCTTGACCCTCCAGATGTTCCGGAGGTAACTGGCTGCTCCAGTTTCAGCTGCAGTCAGTTCAGGACCCAACGCTCATGATCCCGGCTGCAAGGGCCTGGAAGGATGGTGGGGCAAGGGAGAGGTTATTGGCTGACCTTGGCAAGGCCTCAAGGCTGTGCCGGCCCATTGAAACAAGCCTGAGGGAATCGCCTGAACCTCATGCTGCAATCATGGGCACCGACCAGGCATATTCATTTCTCAAGAGCGATGCCTGGCTGCTGAGGGAAAGCGGGTTCGACGTGTTTGTGCCAGCAATGGAAAGGTCAAGGCCGAAAATGAGGGTAACAGTTAAAACAGAATCAACCGGTTTCTTAGGCCTGCGTTCAGTTGCCAGATTTGAATGGAACGTTGCGATTGGGGACAGCGTTATCAGCATGGAGGAGTTCATGAAGCTGGCATCACTGAAGCAGCAGCTTGTGTACATAAAGGGCAAGTGGGTGGAGCTTGGCGACATAAACAACATCATGAAGATCGTGGAAAAATCCAAGAATGGAATAAGGGTTGATGAAGCAATCAAGCTTGCAACCGAGGGTGATGAGTATGTCGAAAGCGTCACTGGAGAAGGCGCGCTGAAGGGCATGCTTAAGGCAATTAAGACAAAGGCGTCACTTGAAATGCTGCCTCAGCCGGCAGAACTCAGGGCAATCCTAAGGCCGTACCAGCTGCACGGTTATTCCTGGCTCACATTCATGGCAGGGATAGGGCTCGGGGCAATCCTGGCTGACGACATGGGGCTGGGGAAAACGCCCCAGGCAATTGCCTTCCTGACCAGAAGGAATGGGCCTTCTCTTGTTGTTGTTCCGACATCGATAGTTGGCAACTGGAAGAGGGAAATCGAAAGGTTTGCACCGTTACTTAGTGTCATGGTTCACCACGGCTCGGAAAGGCTGTCTGGCAAAAAGTTAATGGAGGAAGCAATGAAACATAACATCGTGATCAGCACGTATTCGCTGCTTTCAAGGGACATCGATGACCTTTCAGCAGTAAAGTGGGATACGGTTGTGCTTGACGAAGCCCAGAACATCAAGAACCACTGGACAAAGCAGGCTCAGGCTGCAAGGAAGCTCACCGCGAGATTCAGGGTTGCCCTCACGGGCACGCCAGTGGAGAACAGGCTCTCGGAACTGTGGTCTATCATGGACTTCCTCAACCCCGGCTATTTGGGAAGCCTGAAGGAATTCAGCACCAAATATGCAATACCGGTTGAAAGATACGGGGAGCCAGTGAAATCTGAGGTCCTGCACCGCCTGGTTGAACCGTTCATCATGAGGCGCCTGAAGACGGATAAGAGCATCATACAGGACCTGCCGGAAAAGATGGAATCAAACGTTCTGGTTAACCTGACGGTCGAACAGGCAACGCTTTACCAGGGGGTTGTAGATGAAATGATGGAAAGGATTGCATCATCTGATGGAATGCAGAGGAAGGGCCTGATACTCAGCACGCTCACCAGGCTCAAGCAGGTCTGTGACCATCCATCCCTCTTCCTTTCCGAAAAGGGACAGAGGCTTTCAGGGAGGTCAGCAAGCTTGACCGGCTCACGGAAATGCTTGAGGAGGCAGTTGAGGGCGGGAGCAGGGCCCTTGTGTTCACGCAGTACGTGGAAATGGGTGAGATGCTGAAAGCGCACCTGCAATCAACGCTCGGCTGTGAAGTGAGCTTCCTTCACGGCGGTGTGCCGTGGGCAAATAGGGATGAGATGATAAATGAATTCCAGAAGGATGGTTCAGGTGTCAAGGTGTTTGTTATATCATTGAGGGCAGGCGGGCTCGGGCTCAACCTTACGGGGGCAAGCTACGTTTTCCACTATGACCGGTGGTGGAACCCGGCGGTTGAGGACCAGGCCACTGACAGAGCGTACAGAATAGGACAGAGGAAGAACGTGCAGGTTTACAGGTTCATTGCCGGGGGCACGCTTGAGGAAAGGATTGACGCGATGATGCGGAGCAAGAGGGGCCTGCTGGAAAGGGTGATCGGCGAATCATGGCTTACTGAGCTGAGCACGGACGACCTCAGGGAGCTGCTGACTTTGAGAAGCTCGTATTTTGTAATCAATTGACAGTATTGCTCCAAGCTGAATGCACTTATTTCCCCTTTACAAAAAGGTGCTCTGCTTCTTCAAGAAAATCAATGGTCCTATCCCTGAGCAGCTCTGCTGCTTCCGAATTCATAATTCCCTTTGCCAATAAGCTTGTTGTTTCGTAGTGACGTCCTCTCATGTTAGAGCGCGTGAGAATTGCTGTTTGCTTCTCTCACTTTTAAATCACATAGTGGGGCAAATATGCAACCTTTGTGTTGCCAACTTCCCTGATCCCGCTGTCCACTTCAGTGAAAACAAGGGCTACCCTTGGGCTGTACTCCTTTATGAAACTTATGAAGCCCCTTTTCTCCCTACCAGTGCACTTGACCTCTATCGGCACAAGCTGGTCATTTATCTTTACAACGAAATCAACCTCTGCACCCCCGGTGGTTCTCCAATAGTGCACATCAAATCCCATGTTCTTCAGCTCATTGAATACGAAGTTTTCAAGGAGTGAACCTGCATCAGTCCTTTTTGAAAAGGGTAGAAAGTTACCCATTATGCCATTCCTCAACCCCGTATCTGTGAAGTAGACCTTTTTTGATTTCTTAAGCTCATTTACTGAATTTCTGTGGAATGGCGCTACAAGGGAAACTATATATGTTGAAACGAGAACGGAAAGGTAGCTCTCAATTGTCCTGTAATCCATGTGCAGGTCCCTCATCGGCGAGGAAAGCTCAAGGAGTGAACCCGAAGTGAGGGAAAGGTATGAAAGGAGTGACCTGAACTTTTCCATCTCCCTGACGTTAAAAAAGAAAAATACGTCCTTTTCAAGGTAGGTCCTGACCAGGTTCTTGAGCAGTTCAACCTTAAATTGTGTGCTATCTTCCTTGACTATACCCGGGAACCCGCCAAATATTATGTACTCTTCCAGCAGTGATTTGAATTCAGATGGAAATGCGGGCTCAAGGTCTGGCATGGCGCCATGGGCGATCAATTCTCTTATCCCCCTCTTCCATTCAGAAATTAAACCGTGCAAGTCCCTGGCTTTCCACATGATAAATTCCTCAAAGCTCAGGGGGAGCAGTTCCATGTACACTGCCCTTCCAACTAGGTATTTTCCTACTTCAACCTTTATGTCAAACGAACCGGAGCCTGTAACATAGAGCTTCCCTGGATATAAATCATGCATCAGCTTGATGTTCCTGCCCGCATTTCTGCTGTACTGGGCCTCATCCAGAAAAAGGACCTTGCCACTGGTAAGATACCTCTCAGCAAACTTGCGGGGAGCATTGTCAAATGTGAAAAGCGCATCCTGATCTTCAAGTGTAACATATTCGCCGCCGTACTTTTCCCTCAAATGCATGAACAGGGTTGTCTTACCACTCTGCCTGGGCCCCCTGATCAGAATTACCTCCTTCCTGTCAGCCCATTTATCCAGCTCTTCCTCAATTTTTCTTGGATAATACTCCATAAAAAATCAAATAAAAATTGTACTTTATAAGCATTATATGCCCAAAGCTAGTATGGAGGGAAAGGCATTACAAGATTGTGCACTCAAAGGAAACAGCAAAGCTATTCCTGAGGAGAGCGAGAGATGTCCTCGATGTGGCAAAATATCGTGCTGTAAGGGAATCTATGACTGGGCTACTTTGTAATTGAGCAATCATTGCAACTGTTTTTAAAGGGAAAGCTTGTCGTATCTAAGTAGAATTTCCTTCAGTGCATGAGATAAGGGAGCTTGTCAAGCTCCTTTGAAGGGTCAGACATGATATAGCCAATAAACAGTAGTCCCGCAGGTAACAATGTTTCATGGTATTTTAAGGTACAACAAAAAGGCATCCAAAGTTAACAAGCTTAACCAGTAATACTTTTTCTGCCATCAGGACCTTTCTTTTGTGCCAAATTTTGGGTATGAGCCATGGTTCAAGCTAAAGAACCTCCTCAAAAGCTGGCTAATCCCTTATCCTGGAGGTCCTAGCCCGCTCGCTCTCACCTTTATCAGGCCTCTATTGTTTTTTTGAGAAGGTAAACGG
>JBMFVR010000088.1:0-5781 GCA_049965895.1 Nitrososphaeria archaeon
CCCCCAGGCTCACACCAGAAGGGGAATTGACTTCAGCACCGTAATAAATGGACTGCATGATGCAGTTGTTGACGCCCAGAACAGGTATGGTATTTCAATAGGGCTCATCATGAGCTTCCTCAGGGATCTCCCGGAGGAGTCAGCAATGCAGACACTGGAAGAAGCAATGCAGTACAGGAAGTGGATATTGGGCGTTGGGCTTGATTCAAAGGAGCTTGGAAATCCGCCGGAGAAGTTTGAACGTGTGTTCAAGAAAGCCAGGGATGAAGGCTTTATTGCTGTTGCACACGCGGGGGAAGAGGGACCGGCAGAGTACGTATGGAGCACCATAAAGCTGCTCAAGGTGGCCAGGGTCGACCACGGATACCATATATTTGAAGACCAGGAACTCATAAGATATATAGTAAGTAACAGGATTCCAGTTACCATGTGCCCTCTAGCTGCTGTCAGCGTCAAATACTACAATAATATAGTTGACCTACCCATTATCAAAGCATTAAACAGCGGAATAATAGTTTCAATAAATTCTGATGATCCAGCATATTTTGGCGGTTACGTTAACCAGAACTATAATGTACTGCAAGTTACATTTAAGCTTTCTGATAAAAAAATTACAGAACTGGCGAAGCTTTCTGTTATTTCATCATTCATGGATGAGCAAAGCAAACAAAAAATAATCAATGAAATAAATACATTAAGTTGATTTTTAATATGCTCTAATCATTTGGTGGTTGCATAAATACCAACAGAAAGCAATATAAAACCAATCAATTCAATGAAATTAAATTGTGTTCTAAATATAATGTAGCTAAAAAAAACGGAGATTGCTGGAACTAGAAAAAGGTAAGGAGTTATACTGTTAACTTTGTACTTTGAATACATTAAAACGTATATTGTAAATGTCAACGCAGTTCCAGGAAAGGCTAGCAATATAACAATTAACCAAAATCTGGCAGGAAGATAAATTGGGGTTTGATTAAAAAGTAGCAGGGCCATCGAGAACGGTAATGCGTAAATCATCTGGTAAGTGTTCACTGTGGCATAGTTTTCCTTGGAAAGTGTTTTTTTATAAAAAATTATACTGATTGACCAAGATATTGCAGAAAGTAAAACCAGCATTGGTCCCAATATGTTTGAAAAATAAATTTGTTCATAAAATATCATTATTATACCAGTAAACCCAATCATTACGCCTAATGCTTTCATGACACTCAGACTTTCTTTTAGAAAGGTGGAAGATAGCAGAATTGTAATTATGGGATATGTATACATTATAATTGCTGCAAGAGATGACGAAATATAAAGTTCGCCAAGGTACCATAGTGCCCAAGTTCCAAAGATCCCAAATATACCAAAAATTAGAATTTGAGCATTTTTCTTTAAACCCAAAACTGGCTTAAATCCGCGTGGAGCCAGGATTGCAAGGAATGGTATAGTAAAAAGTAGCCTGAGAAACATGAGATAAAATGGCTGCACGTAATTCAAAGCCAGCTTTATAAGTGGGTAGTTGAGTGCCCAGAATGTGATCAAGAGGGCAAAAAGTCCCACTTCCTTTTTTTCCATAAAACCAGACTATGGGCGCCATTTAAAAATTTGACTGGCGGGTATGGTAATATAGTTTAAATTATCATCATCACATATAATCAATATCAATTTTCTTGAGCTCGTTTTCTATAATGCTTAATTCATCAATCGAAAGTTTCCAGCCAACTGCTCCTGCATTTGATTCTGCCTGCTGTGGATTCTTTGCACCGGGTATTGGCACCACCCACTCATCCTTTAGCAGCCAGTTAAGTGCAACCTGTGAAACGGTCTTTCCTCTTTTTGCAGCTATCATTTCCAAAACTTTCAGAAGACCTGATATCTGCCTTATGTTATTATGTTTAAATAATTCATTGCTGGACCTTATGCGATCTTCAGGCAGGTTGTTTCTATTGTATTTGCCGGTAAGTGCGCCCTGAGCCAGTGGGCTCCATGCTATAATCGTGATTCCATTCTTTTTGCAGTAAGGTAATACTTCATCCTCAATCTCCCTCTGAAGCATGTTGTACCTTACTTGGTTTGATACTATATCAGTTTTAGATAGATGGCTACGAGCTTCCTCCATATCCCTTACAGCAAAATTGCTTACGCCTATTGCCCTTACCTTTCCATCCAAGTATAGCTTTTCCATTGCCTTCATGGTTTCCTTTAAAGGTATTTGTTCCCAGGGGTCTGGCCAGTGTATCTGATACAGATCAATGTATTTAGTGCCAAGCCTTTTCATGCTTAAATCTGCGGATTTGATCAGTTCATCATACCTAAGGTGAGCACCATGAACCTTTGTGGCTACTATAACATCTTTCCTGTCCATTGCGCCGATCGCCTTTCCAACAACAATTTCTGAGTGTCCATTTCCGTAAATTTCTGCGGTATCTATAAAATTAACTCCAAGTTCGTTAGATTTGATTATCGCTTTGATTATAAGTTCGTCCTGCACATCGTTTCCCCATTCGTTCAAGCTCGCCTGCCATGTTCCGATCCCTATCCTAGACACTTTTATATCGCTCTTCCCAAGAGTGATCTTTTCCATACTGATTATATGTACCGGCTTAATATTAAATTAACGGGGCTTTTTGATTTATTTTTATGTAATAAAAATAGCATAAAGTAAACTATAAATACATTAATGTTATAAGCTTAAGCATGACAAACAGGATTGACCTAAAACAGGACGAAATGCCAGATTACTGGTACAATATACTGCCCGACCTTCCAGAACAGTTGCCGCCTCCAAGGGATGATACGGGAAATGCAATTGAGGTACTGAAAAGGGTTTTTCCGACGAAGGTGCTAGAGCATGAATTTTCTACTGAAAGCAAGATAAAGATGCCGGAAGAAATCAGGGAACTTTACTTTCAGGTCGGTAGGCCGACCCCTATAATTAGGGCAAAGCGCTTTGAAAGTTATTTTGATGCTCCTATTGAAATATATATGAAGATGGAAGGATACACTTTCGCTGGATCTCACAAGATAAACAGCGCACTGGCCCAGGCATATTATTCAAAAATTGAGGGAGTTGACCTAATAACCACTGAAACAGGTGCAGGGCAGTGGGGAATTGCAGTTGCCATGGCATCTTCTCTTAACAATTTGAATGCTAAAATATTTATGGCCGGAGCATCCTATTATCAGAAAACGTACAGGGTTACAATGATGAAAATGCTTGGGGGTGATGTTAATCCAAGCCCAAGCACTCTTACAAAGGTAGGCAGGGAATTAATGAAAGATGAAAAGAACAGAAATGGTAGCCTTGGGATAGCCATAAGCGAAGCTGTAGAATACGCCCTTGAGCACAACGGAAGGTACAATGTGGGTAGTGTAGTTAACGCTGATATACTTTATAAAACAATAGCGGGCCTTGAGGCCAGAAAGCAGCTTGAATCCAACGGTATTGAACCAGATTATATTATCGGTGTTGTTGGTGGTGGTTCAAACTATTCAGGCTTAGCATTTCCATTTTATAGAGATTACAAAGGGGCCAAGTACATAGCGGCTGGTTCCTTTGAAGTTCCGAAAATGACACAGGGGGAATACAGGTATGATTATCCGGATACCGGTAAAATATTGCCGTTAGTTAAGATGTACACGATAGGTTATGATTTTATTCCCCCACCAATTTATGCCGGAGGCCTTAGATATCACGGGGTTGCACCATCACTCAGCCTCCTCATGAAAAATGGAATCGTCGAGCCACGGGATTATGATCAAGAAACTATATTTAAATATGCAGAACTCTACGCTAGAACTGAAGGTTATATTCCAGCTCCAGAAACCGCTCATGCTCTTCCCATAATAAAAGAAATTGCAGAAACAGCAAAGAAGGAGCAGAAAAGGAAGAAGATACTGATGAGCTTCTCAGGGCACGGTTTGTTGGATTTAGGTTCCTATAGCTCAATGTACAGTTAATATATTGTAATACTCTTAATATTTTTTAACTCCTTAATTTTTGGCAAAATTTCTCCAGGCAGAGGTTCTTCAGTTATAATGTAAAGTTTGGGCTCTTCGGAAAACTCAGGGTCATCAACAATGGCCTGTCTTATATTGATGTCAAAATCAGAAATTACCCTGCTAACGGAGGCTATGATACCTGGCTCTTCAGGGTCATATGCAGAAATTACAAGAACACCAAATCCAATCTCCGAAGCCACCTCCTTCAAGTTCATTGTTGATTCTAGCTTTTCAAATATTTTAGATAGCTTAACGTCAGAAGCTACTGAAATAACCAAGGATTTAACAACCCTCTGATCAACATTACAGGCATTAGCCAGAGACTTGTAAGGTATTTCAATATCGTTACAGTAAAGCCTTCCATCCTTTACCGATATGCCGTAAAACAGCATTTTTCTTATTACCCTCAATTTAGAAGGTGAGTTTCCATAATTTTTTTCAATATATTCTCTTATATTAAATACCATTTATGGAATATAAATCCCGTTAGTGTATTTAAAATTTGTTGATGGCGTTAGTCTGCGACCTCTTGCTGTATCTTTTCAAGGCCCTTTCCCATAGTTTCAACGCCTGTTAACAGCGCCACCAAGGCCATTACAATGACTATTGCTCCGGTTAGCCACATAAAGGGTTTTAACTCATCCAGAAGCAGAAATACGGGAACAAGCATTCCAAAGGCAAAATTGGCTATCCTGTTAATTGTAAAAGAAATTCCATTGGCTACGCTTTTTATTTCGGTTGGAAACACTTCAGTTTGAATGACATATGCAGCGCTTATGTTGATAAATGAAAAGAACATTGCTCCAGCTAAAACCATTTCAACAATTGCACCGCTGCCGGTGAAGCTTAGCCCGAGCATAAGATCAAAAACGCCTAGCATTATCATTGAAGAAATTAAAATACCCTTTCTACCAGCTTTATCATGTAATAATAATGCAACAGCCGCGCCACACGTTGCTGCAACCCAGATTATAGCCGTTATTGATATCATTTGTGGATATACTTTCGATGCAAACTTTTGAAGTATAATAGGTGTAAAGATAGTAAATATAGATGTTGTTCCTGCACTGAACCACGCAACTGAAGAATAAAGAAGCATTTTCCTGTATTTTGTTAAAAGGGTGTAATAATCATGTTTAGCTACTTCCTGAACCGTTGAGTCGAACACTTTTGTTTCTCTGACGAACTTTTTTGTTTTTCCGAACTTGATTAACCATCTTGGGGATTCAGGCAGCCAGCTTCTTAATATAATTACCAATAATGCAGGTATGGCTCCAAGGGCAAATATAATCCGCCATAACAATGGTGCACTGATCCCTGAACTGTATAGAATGTAAGCAATGACCACACTTACAAGTCCACCTAGCGGCATCATGAGTAGTGAAGTTCCCAGCAGCGCACCTCTGCTCTTTTTGGGCGAAAGCTCAGAAAGCAGTGCTGGCCCGGAAACTATATCTGCACCTATTCCAAATCCTATAGCTGCCCTTAGGGTCAATAATTGGGTAGGTGTAGTGATCACTGCTGAAAGCAGTGATGCAAGCATGAAAAAAACAAGGTCGATTATGAGTGCTACCTTTCTTCCCCTCAGGTCACTGAATACCCCAAACACTATTGCTCCAGCTATCCCCCCAAGATAAGTGGCGGTTCCCAGCAATCCCTGCATGCTTGCTGAAATTATCATGGTTTTTGATATAAAAGGTAACGCTATGCTGACATTGAGTAGGTCGTACCCATCCAGAAACGACCCAAGACCAACAAGCAACGTAGAGTACCAAATTAACCAACTAACAG
>JBMFVR010000089.1:0-5717 GCA_049965895.1 Nitrososphaeria archaeon
CACACTGCATAATCTTGATGAAGAATATTTTCTTCCGATGATTGTATCGTATAAATTTATAAAAACGGTTTCAAAGCCAATAATTATTAAAAAAACAAAACAAATAATTATAGGGTCACTCTGGAATTTTTCCTTCAGCGCAGAAAATGCAGCACAGAAAGCCGCACTGGAAATTGCGCTTGATTCTGGGCTTGGAGAAAGAAATTCGCTTGGCTTTGGATTTATGAATTTAATATAATTTAGGATTAGCAATGTTTAAAAATTCATTTTGAATTATAAATGTTATGGACAAACCACTAAAATTTGTTTCCGGCTCGTTCCTTATAGATGCTCGTGGTTCATTTCTCAATGGAGCAGGAATCAAGGAAGGCGAAAACGAAAACATAACTGAGCCAAAGAATTTCTGGACAGCTGAGGGTTATTTTCCCTACGTTTCATCACAGGCATGGAGAAAATGGTTAAGGGAAACTGCTATTGAAGAAGCAGGATGGGAGAGAAGTGAAATCCGCATATTGAAAACTAACAAAAAGGGCAATGTGAGTCAGTTCGCTACTCAATGTGATCCTGTAAAGTATCCCGAAGATGATCTTTTTGGGTATATGGCCGCCAAGCCCAAAGTTAAGAAAAAAGAAGATGATGAGGAAGAAGAGGAAGAAAATGATAGGGAAGATTCAGGCAACGTAGTAAGTGTAATGCGCACCTCACCATTCAAGTCATCAATTCTGCTATCAACAGAGCCTGTGCGCACGCTGCCCACTGATGAAGCTTTCGTTCATCTTGAGAAAGGGACACCACTGCCGTACAGCACTGAATTTTATTACAATTTTCTCAGGGCTAATTTTTCAATAGATTATCAAAGAGTGGGAACAATAAAAAATGTAGGTGATAGAATAGAAATGGAAGACAAGCATATCCAAAAATACCTGAGTGAGGGAAAAATAAAGCAAGATGACGATCATTATGTATTAGCTGACGAAAATGAACGCAGGAAAAGGGTTAGCTCATTGCTAAGAGCCCTGGGGGTTATGAGAGGAGGCGCAAAGCTGGCGCAGTTTAATACCTCTGTGTCGCCAGTGGCAATAATACTTGTCGGCCTTTCTTCAGGCAATCTGATTTTTCCGCGGGCATTTTACACCAAAAACAATAAACCCAGAATTGATGTTGAGTATATCAAGCAAACGTTAAATGAATACAGCGACAGAATAGTTACGAACGTTTATCTCGGATTCATAAATGGAACATTTGAAAATGAAAGTGAAATAAACGGTGTGGAAAAAGTTGTGCTGGGGACGCCAAGGGAAGCAATAGAAGGGTTCATTGGATGTCTTCCGTAAATGCGGTTCACGTTCAACTGAAAGCATTTACAGCATCATTCAGGCATATATTATTCAGATCTGGCTATCAGATCAGCCTCTTGGTTCCTCCTCCAACCACAATTATTGGAATTTTAATGGCGGCTAAGGGTGATTACAGGCTGCCAAAGGGCATAAAATTTGGCTACGAGTTTTCGTATTTATCGTCGACAGAAGACATAGAAAGGACGGTCAGATTCAAGCTGACAAAAAACGCCCTAGTGAAGCAGAACGAGCAGGGCATTATGCATCGGCAGGTCCTTTTTCTTCCGGTTCTTGACATATATACTGTCAATGACGATTACTTTGACTATTTCCGTTACCCTGCATCTGCATTGACACTTGGCAGGTCACAGGACATTGCGTGGGTTGAGAAGCTTGAAAAAATACAGCTGCATGCCTGCGAACACGGCTGGATTAAATCAACGTTAGTGACGGAAAATGTGAAAACTCGCGGGCTGGTCTTCAGGCTCCCCTCATACATCTCAAATGAAAGGCTTGGGGTTGTAAGGGTAAACGGACCATTTAAAACGTACAGGATGGTACTGGCGCAGGAAGGAGAAACGGTTGAGGCAAGCGGGCAGGGGCTGTACTGTATAGATAAAAACGGTGGATACGGGCACGCAGTATTCATGCACGATCTGAGCATGTAAATGCCTGCAGGATGCAATTCTCCATTACTGGCCAAGAGTAATGGTGAGCCGCTGTCCGACCACCTTATCAATACGGCTGAAATTGCAAAAATCATCTATGAAAAGTTGCCCGTAAACGCCAAAAAGTATGTCAGGCTGGAAGACCTTATTATTGCGTCAATATTTCATGATCTTGGGAAGGCCACTGCAACATTTCAAAAAGCACTCATCTCCAAGACAGGCCCCGGGTATAGGCACGAGATACTTTCAGCCGCAATAGCCCGCGCTTACGGGTATCCTGACAGCGTTATTTTTGCTATATTAACTCATCATAAGTCTACGGATAAAATTGAGGAATACAAGCAGGAAATTAATTGATAAAAAAGTTAAGTCATATTTCCTGTCAAATAAAGAGAATGAGCTAAAGGAGTGCTGGAGATATTTTGAAAACGACTGGAAGGAAATATGCGAAAAGTACGGCATAACCAGTAGGGGCCTATTAACCGCTCCACTCACCCGTAATTTCTGGGACGGCTGGATAAAAGGGGCGCGCGAACAGCAGTACGAAAGGAAGATTGAGTTTTCCATGCTCAGGGGGCTCTTGATAACTTCCGATCACATTGCCAGCAGTCATAATTTTAATATACCAGATAGCAATTCAATTAAAACTCCAAAAATAGATTTCAGGATCAGAAATTTTCAGTATAAGTGTTCTGAAATAAACGGAGATTTGATTGTCATTGCCCCCACTGGTTCTGGAAAAACTGAGGCAACGCTGCTGTGGGCCGCCAAAAACCATGAAAATAACGCTCGTATGTTCTACGTGCTGCCAACAATTACAAGCGTTAATGCAATGTATCAAAGGCTGGAAAGCATTTATGGCAAGGGCATTGTTGGTTTCAGGCATTCACACATTCAGCAGGCTCTTTATGATGTATTGAATGATGCAGATAAGGCATATGATTTGGCTGGACTAATGCATGAGCTGTACTACCCTGTAAAGGTATCCACTCCTCACCAGCTTCTCAGGTTTTCCCTGATGGGAAAGGGTTGGGAAACCATGTTAAGTGAATTTCAGGAAACGGCAGTTATATTTGATGAAATACACGCCTATGAACCAAAGATAGTGGGCCTGACGCTTGCAACCGCGCAACTTTTAAAGGAATTTGGGGTTAAATTTGCTTTTGCCTCAGCAACAATACCTTCATTTTTGCATGATAAGTTGATAAACGTGTTGGATAACATTTTAACGGTAAGACCGGATCCAAATGAGGTGACAGACGCTGAAATAATAAATAAAAAGCGGCATACGTTTGACATATCGGACGGCAGCATAGATCTGGAAGAAATTTTCAGCATAACTGAAAGGGAGGGCGGCGGGACGCTGGTGGTGTGCAATTCCGTATCAGGGTCTCAGGAAGTATACAATAAGCTTGTAAAGATCAGGAGCAGGCGCAATAAAGGGCCACAGGTAAAACTTCTGCACAGCCGCTTTACCTTTGAGGACAGAAAGAGAAAGGAAACTGACCTTGAACGCGATGACAGAATAAAATTCAGAGATCCCGTTATCTGGGTTGCAACGCAGGCTATAGAGGTCAGCCTGAATGTAAGTTTCAACAGGGGCTATTTTGACCCGGCGCCCATCGATGCAATGATACAGAGGGCTGGCCGTGTAAACCGAAAGGGGGAATTTGGTATAGCCAGAATAACCGTTTTCAGGGAAGAGCTGAGGGACCACAGCGTCTATTCAAAATCACTCATAGGCAGGAGCGTAAAGGCATTAGAAAACATTCCCAGCCCGGTGTCTGAAGCCGACCTTACAGATGCCCTTGATTATGTGTACAAAAACGGATATTCCGACGAAGATGAGAAGGATTTTAACGACGGACTAAATTATCCAGGAATAAAAAACTTTGAAAAATTTATGAAGCCAGGCTCCTATGAGGACTGGACTGAACAGATAATAGACCAGACTGACAGGACAATTAACGTGCTTCCACAGAAGCTGTATGATAAGTACTTTGAAAGCAAAAACTGGATTGAAAAGTGGAACTGTTTGGTACCTCTTCAGACCAGACAATTCGCATGGTTAATAAAGGAGCAACGCATTTATTATAATGAAGGATTATGGGTGACAAAGGCAAAATACGATGGGGATGTCGGATTGCAGCTTGAAAAGGATGACGAGGCGAGTAATATTATATGAGAAATGTAGAACCAACCGGCAATCCCTTTGTAGACACAGGACGAACTGTCATGGTTTACTTTAAAAAATATTTAAAGCTTGAAGGCGAGGACTTGAGCGAAGATGACATCAAGCACATTCACGGTAAGCTCTTTCATGATTTAGCGGAGCATTATAAAAACCTGCCATCATTTACAATGTTCTTTACTACTAATTCATTGCTCTATCAGCCGGCATATAAGGGAAGGGGAACTGAATACTATTATAAAACAATGGATAATGTATGCGATGCTATAGGAAAGGAAACCATTGACAGACCTTGCGAAGCTTGTGGCAATCCGCGGACGGTGGACATAGATTTGCTAGTAAAGGGCGTAGTGGGTGAAAGCACCAGCAAGGAAAAAAGGGTCATTGGGCGCGATTGGTTTCCCCTCTCAGGTAGCATCGGCAATGATGCCCAGGCTCTACCTGACGCAACTGAATCCCCTCACATATGCGCTACCTGCCTGCTGCTGGCGAACTATGCCCCGCTTGCTTCTATCCTGTACAAGGGCAGGCTTGCCCTCCTGACCTCTGATAATCAGCAGCTAATAAAAGGAAGCATAACAGGCATTATTGAGGAGAATTATAATAAAATTCACCTGGCTAAATCTGACCTCAGGGGAAAAAAGAACCCAAATGAGCTGTTTAAAATAATGCTCGACCTTGACATAGAAGCAAGGGAAAAAGAGGGGGGAACTGTGGGCCTGTGGCTCTTTACAAACAGCGGGCAGAACCCAAGCATTACATTCGAAATAATCCCAAACAATGTACTTTCATTTATAAATGAACTGAAAGGCAAGGTAGGCAGGGACGAAGTAACAAAAATACTGAATATACCGCGCTTTGACCTACTGGAATCCATAATAAACAGAGAAGATACCTGGGCGCTGTATCCCAATGCCAAGGAAAAACGTGAAGGCGCCAGTGGCGATTTCTATTTTCTTTATCAGAATATATGCCTGGAGCGTGATGCAGATGCTATTATTTTGGCGCAAAAAATTGGTGATGAGCTCAGGCAGTATGGTGTAAAAGCTGATAACGTAAACATGGGTAATATAAAAAAGGCAATGATTTCACTTGTTAAAGCAGGAAAGGCAACAAGCTACGAAAACGCTTCTTTTCTTAAACTGAATCAGAAATCAAGAATAAAAATGGTAAAATTTTACCTGGTTACCGGCGCTACAATACCGTCATGGGATGTAACAAAATCAGTTATAAAGGAAGATGAACTGCTTTGGTTAGCATCTGCTATATTCAAATTCAGAATAAATGATAGGGGTCAGGAATGGTTGCGGAAAAGGGTTAATTCAGTGGAATCCGAACGTCCACTGTTTATTTACAGGAGCATATTAAAAGCAGCCTTAAAGGCTCCGATAAATTATCAGATAATAAGAAAGGCCATAATGGATGAAAACGGCACCATTCTGTACGACAGGCTGTTTTTGATCAGGCTATTATTTATGGAATGGTTGAACTACCAGGCGAGTTTGTCACATATTGAGCCCC
>JBMFVR010000090.1:0-5715 GCA_049965895.1 Nitrososphaeria archaeon
GTACGCTGCAAGCTTTCAATTATGCTCTGCCTCATCTGGCTGGAAAGCACGTTGATGTCTCTTGTTTCAAAGCTGTCCCCTACCTTTACCTGCACTTTTTTGTCCTTGTAGCTGGCACCAAATATACCTTTGGCGGTGTTAATGAACCATTTTGCCTCAACAAAAAAGCTTTACAAATGTGTCTGCGTTAAGGTGCTGAAGCACCTTAACTTCAAATATTTTAACGGACATGCTGAGCCTTACCTTTCTTTGCAATTAGCTGGTTTTTTGTTGATTGCAATTACATGATTTATGAGAACAGAAATTTTAAAGCGTAACTGTGATCAGCTAAAAACGATGGTTTTATAATATAATAAATAGAGCATTACAATGATCTACTTGGGACATCCATCAAAATTGCTCAGATTAAATGTAATAAATTCACCAATTATTTTCTGGTCTTGCCATAAATCGATGTATCTGATAGAGCTAAAAATGCGGTACAAGTCTTTGAGGTTTTTGAGTACAGAAATTTAATCCATTGTTGCTATTTAAAGTAGTGCAATATCTCAGACCTTGGGTATCATCGCCAAGAGCAGTAAGTATGTCAGTTTATAGCCATAAAAATGGTATAAAAATTAAATAACCGTACTGGTTGATGCAGATTTTGTAGCAGTGCAACTAGAAGCTTTGCTGGAAAGGTCACTCAAGTAAGCCTTCAAATAAAACATTTTAACAAAAAATTAAAAATCTTTAAAAACATTTCATAAGATCGTTATGTTAATGGCTGATAAAAACATTTATGATATAATAATAATTGGAGGTGGACCCATAGGCTTGTGGTCATCATACTATGCAGGGTTCAGGGGATTGAACACACTGTTAATAGAAGCTTCAGATGCACTGGGCGGGCAGGCTATATATTTATATCCGGAAAAGGAAATAACTGACCTGCCTGGTATACCGTCCATTACAGGTAAAAAATTGGTTGAAAATCTTGTGTTACAAATGAACAGCGTAGCCGTAGATAAGGTTCTAGAAACTAAAGTAACATCAATTTTATCTGAAAACGATAATAAAGTAATAATCGCAGATAAGGGAAAATTCGAGGGAAAATTTGTACTATTAACCCCGGGAATAGGCAATTTCATCCCAAACAAGTTAAATAATCCGCAGGTAGAAAGATTTGAAAATAATGGTGTTTACTATTTTGTTAGAAATAAGGAAGAGTTCAGGAATAAGAGCGTACTGATAGTTGGCGGAGGGGATTCGGCTGTTGACTGGGCTATTGAAATGATACCTCTGGCAAAAGCTGTTTATCTTGTACACAGGAGGGATGAATTCAGAGCAGCGGAATCTAACATAAAAAGGATAACAGAAGCTGGTGTGAAAATATATACTCCATTTGTTCTGGATTCGCTAATGGGGGACGGGAAGATCGAAAAAGCTGTATTAAAAAAGATCACAGATGGTTCACAATCAGTCATTAGTGTGGATTCAGTTCTGTTAATGCTGGGTTACAAGCTTGACTTGAGTACAATTAAAGGGTGGAACATCGAACTAGGGCAGGATGGTATATATATTGATTCAAACTGCGCCACAAATGATCCAAAAATATTTGCCGCAGGGGATATAGCAAATCCAAAGAGCGAAATTAAACAGAAGCTACTGGTTATAGGTTTTGCTCAGGCTACCACTGCAATCAATTATATCAGTAAAACTTTGAGACCATTGTCACCTACCTACGTTCACAGCACAACAAAAACGAATTGAGATTGAAATTAAATGTTCTAAAATCACTGCTGACACAGGTTAACGGGGAGCCCCTTTACATCTGTATCCAGTTTGAACACGCTTCCAGCAAGAGGTTGTTTGGCAATTTCTTCTTGTGATAGTCCATGCTTGGCAGTGGTTATAAAAATGGTTTTTAAGTTATTTCCTCCAAATGTTAGTGAAGATACATTTTTAACTGGCAACCTAACCTTTTCTAGAAGTTTTCCAGTATAAGGATCCCATCTACTGACCATCCAGCCGCCCCAATGAGCTACCCATATAAAGCCTTCAGAATCGACTGTCATTCCATCTGGAACTCCAGGCAGATCATTGAAATCTGCCGCAACATTTCTATTAGATATGTGCCCGCGTTCAAGATCAAATGAAAACTTCCATACCTTTCTAGTGGGCGTATCAATTAGGAACATAAATCTATTATCAGGACTCCATCCCAGACCGTTTGATATCGTTAGCCCGTGCAGTTCACGCCTTATCCTACCCGAATCTAGCACATAAAGTGATGCCACTGGTGACCTTTCACCCCTATCCATGGTTCCTGCCCAATACCTGCCAAGCATGTCACATTTACCATCGTTGAACCTGTTGGTTGCAGGTTCATCGTTTAGGGTTAACATTTTAGAATAACGCTCTTTTTCCACATCTACCCTGTAAAAGCTTAAATTTACTGTAGCAATAATATCGCCCTTTTTGGATGGCGAAAGGCTGCTGACATCCCCATCAATCTTAAATGATTTATCACCACTCTGGTCGTTTACATGAATCGTATGCCCTAAAATATCAACCCAGTAAAGAGCGTATTTTATGTTGTTCCAAATTGGACCTTCACCAAGATCTGCACTTCCTTTTACAAAAATTTCTGGTTCCATTCCATTGTAAGCGTGTGACAAATATTAAACTGTATTTGATATTACAAACGAATGGTTTTTAAATACGATTATGGATAATTATCGCACGCTTAAAGTTCATTTTGTTGCGCGGGAGTCGCCTAGCCAGGTCAATGGCGCTGCCCTGAGGCGGCAGTCCTGTTGAGGTACGTGGGTTCAAATCCCACCTCCCGCAAACCTTTTCCATAAATTCACAGTTTGTAATTTTAACATCAATTGTTACATTATTTAATAGTTGTTAGCTTTGCATGCTCTCACTCTGTAGCATTAAAAATGGTTCTTTATTCAACGGCACACACCTGTTTAATCTCTCATCGCTAACAATAATTCCAAAACTCATTTTTGCGCAATATTTTTGATTAAATAAATTATTTAGCCATGCTATATAATGTCAAAATTAATTATGACTGATTGACCAGAATATAACAAAAAGCTGGTTAATGGCTGACGTATTTATTTATTTGGCGCAGACCTCTTGGTTGACTGGGAGCTAGGCACATAAAAGCGGACAAGGGTTACAGGTTGAGACAGTATTTTTCCCATTGAAAAGGAGAGCATTTCACATAATGCTAAAATAAACAATTAATGAAATCAAATGTTAACATATAATGTAGCTAACAGAAATGGTTACAAGCTATAATAATCATTAACATTATGGAGCGCGTTGGATGCAATAAAGGAACGGTTGGTCAACATTTATATTCTGTTATTGTTAAATTTATGCAGATTGGAGAACGATGAAATTTATAAGGTTGCAGGCAGAATACTGTACTCAAACTCACCAGGTAAAACAATGAAGGATATAAGGCTCAAACTTGGTGTCAGCCAGAAGAACCTAGCAGATATGATAGGTGTTTCTCCGTCAGTTCTAAGCGATTATGAAAGTGGAAGAAGGAGGAAGCCAGGCACCAGATTCATACGCAAATATATAGATGCATTGGTAAAAACCAATGGTGCATCAGCAGTTGTCCTTGCCATGCATGGGGGTGAAAACGTTGATGAAAATGATGCAATAATCAGTATAAAGGAATATCAGCAGCCAGTTAAGGCATCTGAACTTGTTAAAATGCTTGAAGCTGATGTTCTTGCAGGGGAAAAAATGCTAAATTCACCCATTTATGGTTATACGGTTCTTGACAGTATAAAAACTATAATCACAATGAATGGTGAACAATTTTATAAGATTTTTGGAAAATCATCTGAAAGGGCTCTAATTTTTACAAAAGTAGGAATAGGGAGAAGTCCAATGGTAGCTGTAAGAATATCACCTTTAAAGCCAAGAATGGTCATGATGCACGGTACACAGGGTGTTGAAAAGCTTGCAGTGGAAATGGCTTACGTGGAAAACATTATATTGGCTAACATACGAATAAAACAACTTGAGGAAGTGCTCAAGAGGCTTGGAGGCATTTAATTGAAATGATCAATGAAGTTTATGAAAGTTATATTAAAGCAGGAAGCATAGCAGCCGATGCACTCAAAAGAGCAGAAAACACTGTGCACGAAGGGCAGAAAGTGCTTGAAATTTGTGAAGACCTTGAAGAATATATAATTAAAATGGGTGGTTTTCCAGCGTTCCCTGTCAATATTTCACAGAATGATGAAGCTGCCCATTATACAGCCAAGCCTGAAGATGATAAGAGGATTTTTAAAAATTCTATTGTAAAGATTGACCTGGGCGTTCACATAAATGGGTATATAGCTGACACCGCAATAACCATCAACTTTTCTCCTGCTTATGAGGGAATGAAGATAGCAAATCATGAAACCCTTATGCAAGCTATAAGTAGAATACACGCGGGCATGAGCTTTGAAGAATTCGGCAGTTCAGTGCAAAGGCTAGCAAAGGGATATGGTTTTAAACCTATAGAGAACCTGATGGGTCATGGTGTGGATCATTATAATCTCCATGCAAACGTTTCAATACCCATGGTTCAGGCAATGGCCCGTGGAGGCTTTATTGAAGGCCATGCTTATGCAATAGAACCGTTCTTTGTAGATAGTAGTGCATCTGGTTATGTGATTGATGGTGGACACAGTGGCATTTACAGACTGCCATCGGCGCGAGCCATAAAAACAAAAGAATACAGTGATATAATTAAATTCATATGGGATAAATATGTGACTTTGCCCTTCGCCCTAAGGTGGGTTTACGATCAGTTCGGCGAAAGCTCGGTCAGAGCATTAAATGAGCTTGAAAGGAGGGGGGTAATTGAAGGTTACAGCACACTTATTGAAAGCAGCGGATCCTACGTGAGCCAGTTCGAGCACACAATCGTAATCAAAAACGGAAAAGCCTTAATAACTTCACTCAAACAGTGAATTGTATTTCTGGTCTATTATAACTACAAGCATTTCATTTGCGCTGAGCTCCCTTTTATCGTTTCTTGACTTCACTTTTGATGTAATAGTATCAAATATATATTCCCCTGCAGGGTATTTATTTTCTTCATCAACAATATAATGAATTCCCATTGCTTCGTATGAAGGATGGAGGATAAAGATTTTTCCTTTATACCTATATGCAGAAACTATGAATCCCCTTCCAAACATGCTTGCCATTGATAGAAAATCCTTAACCAGGTCCTCTAAATTGAAAAATTCAATTTTATAAGTTTCCATGGCTATATTTTATTGATTTTCGATATTTAAATATATACTAAATTATATATGACCAAAATTAATTTTCAGTGGACCGGGCGGGACTCGAACCCGCGGCCTCCCGCGTGCAAGGCGGGCATTCTACCGCTGAACTACCGGCCCTTTACAGCAAATTAACAGCGCTACCTATATAAGATTTTCACGCTTTCTTACAAGTTCAATAAACAGCTTTAGCACATCTCCTTGCACTACATCACTATTTACCCCAATAGGAAATGTTTTTTCAGCAGTTATAATGGAGTCTCCTGTAATTATTACCGGATAATCATGCCTTGATTTTAGCTTCACGCCTTCAAAAATCTTCTTGAAACTTTCTCTTTCAAATTTATTAACATAAGCGAAAAGGTATCTAGTTGGGTCCCTGCAGCCCCTACTCCATACTGCATATATGTCCGGG
>JBMFVR010000091.1:0-5662 GCA_049965895.1 Nitrososphaeria archaeon
ACAGGATTGCGGGAGCCGCAGGGTTCAGCGTGAGGGACGGAACATTTTACGTGTTCAGAGCCAAGGCAGTGATAGTAGCTTCAGGTGGTGCAACTCATATCTTCAGGCCACGCTCCGTGGGAGAGGGTGCTGGCAGGACATGGTACTCCCCATGGAGCACGGGTTCGGCCTATGCCCTTCTGATAAAGGTAGGGGCGGAAATGACTCAGATGGAAAACAGGCTTGTGGTTACAAGGTTTAAGGACGGATACGGGCCTGTAGGCGCATGGTTCCTGGCCATGAAGGCAGTGGCTAAAAATGCCTACGGCGAGGCATATGAAAGGAAATACGTGGAGGAACAGAGGAAGCTCTATGGTGATTATGTGGATGCAAAACCGTTTCCAACTTGCCTCAGGAACGATTCAATGATCAGGGAAATCAAAGCTGGCAGGGGGCCAATATTGATGCACACAGAAGAAGTGCTGAACACTAGGGAAAAGGAGGAAGAGGGATGGGAGGACTTCCTTGATATGACTGTCAGCCAATCAATCGTATGGGCATCTCAGAATGTGGATCCAAAGTACAGGCCAGTTGAGCTTCAGGCTTCTGAACCGTATGTAATGGGATCTCATGCAACATGCGCGGGCGCATGGACCAGCGGACCGGGCGACCTTTCCCCAAGGGATTACTTCTGGGGCTACAACAGGATGACAACCGTTGAAGGGCTTTTTGGAGCAGGCGATACTGTTGGAGCATCAGCGCACAAGTTTTCTTCAGGATCTTTCACAGAAGGAAGGCTCGCTGCAAAGGCGGCAGTAAAGTATGTGCAGGACCATGGTGACTATACTCCGCATCTTGACGATGATTACATTAAATCCCTCAAGCAGGCCGTGTTCAAACCTCTTGAAAATTATGAAGTATATAAAAACGTCATTGTGAAGGGCACAGTCTCACCGGCTTACCTGTACCCGAATCAGGGAGTCATCAGGCTTGAAAAAATAATGGATGAATATGTTGGAGGATGGGGAACGTTTTACACAACAAATGCCGTGCTTTTAAACAGGGGTCTGGAATTGCTCACGATGCTCAAGGAGGACCTCTCCAAACTGGCAGCAGAAAATCTGCATCAGCTACAGCGTGCATGGGAACTAGATCACAGGGTTTGGACGGCGGAGGCGGTGCTGAGGCATACCCTTTACAGGGAAGAGACAAGATGGCCAGGTTACTATTACAGGTCTGATTTTCCAGCGCTAGATGATAAAAACTGGCGTGTCTTTGTAAACTCTAAATATGACCCTGCAAACAATACCTGGATCATGATGAAAAAAGGTATGATCGACCTGGTGGTGTAAAATGATACCAGAACCATACGGTGGAAAATTGGTTGAAAATTATCTGAGTGAAAGTGATGCCTCAAGGCTGTTAAACAAAGGCTTGCCCCGTCTCAATACATTAATCGAACAGGTTTATGATGCCGAAAAGATAGCCATAGGCGCCTTTTCTCCACTTGAAGGATTCATGCATCAGGATGATTATGAAAGTGTGCTCAACAAAAATCAGCTGTCAAACGGTTTGCCATGGACGATTCCGATAATTCTTGCGCCTCCTGAAGGAAGCGTCGATGGATACAAGGCTGGTGATGAACTGCTTTTAAATGGGATCGAGGGAGAACCATTTGCTCTCATAAGGGTTGAGGAAAAGTATAGGATTGATAAAAGTGAATTTGCTGAAAAGGCTTACGGAACTAGAGATATAGCTCACCCCAACGTGCTTGACCTTGAAAGGTGGGGATCAACTGCAATTGCAGGTAAGGTGATGTTGCTGAAAAGGTTAAACGTGCCTGCGATCAGGTACGAATTTACACCAGGTGAGACCAGGAGGATATTTGAAAAGAACGGCTGGAAAAACGTGGCGGCGTATCAGGCAAGGAATCCACCTCATATGGCCCATGAATTTATCCAGAGAATGACGCTTGAGAGGGACGATATTGACGGACTGTTCATACAGCCGGTTATAGGTAAACTGAAGAAGGGGGATTACAAACCGGAGATAATTATGAAGGCATATGAGGCGTTTGTAAAAAACTACTATAGGGAGGACAGGGTTCTTCTGGGTTCACTTTCAATTGCCATGAGATATGCCGGGCCCAAGGCCGTTCTTCTTTATGCGATAATGAGAAGGAACTACGGATGCTCTCACTATATAGTTGGCAGGGACCAAGCTGGTGTAGGGAACTACTATGATCCATATGACGGCCAGAGAATATTTGACAGATACGATATAGGGGTCAAGCCGGTAAAATATGATGAAGTATTTTATTGCACAAAGTGCGGTATGATGGTTTCATCAAAAGTCTGTCCACATGACCCCCAGTATCATATCGATACGAGTCAGACAAAGATCAGGAAACTGCTTGTTGAAGGAAAACAGCTACCTCTGGAGATACTTAGACCAGAAGTGGTTCAAGTACTTGAATCCGGTGATGTAATAAATCAGTGACATGATCGTCGCTATTAAAAGTTAGGAGTTTGAGGGAATCTGTAAATCTTAGAACTGAAATATACTGACCTTCGTCAATATAACCATTAAATATCCGCAGTGATATGCTTTCAGCGTTCTACCCAGAGCATAAGCCGTCAACGATCATATGCACGTAACTCTATAACAGAGCAGGAAAGGTTTGAGCACTATGGGTAAGGATTGCATCGAACAGTAGAACGCGCTGCCTGGAATGGAAAGGGCTAAGCTCCTGCTTACAAGGAAGTGGCAGGATTACAATAATGCAAAGAATGATTGGCAGTGGCAAAATTGCTTGTAAAAAAAGTATGCCTGATTGCCTATGAGAACCCCTCCGTAAATAACATGGTAAAGGACCTGGTAAAAGCAATTAATACAGGATCTTGATCAGGGTTCTAAGCAGAACAACACCGTTGACCCATAATGCTTAACCTAGGAGTGTTTGCCATGCAGAGGTTGCACTGTCATAAATGACCTTCATGTGGCTATATAGCGCAGAGAGATTTCAGGGTTAGAGTGATCTTGCTGCAGCGCGCCAGGTACCGAATTGACTCTGTAGATACCTACGGTAGGGCGCCAACCTGTGACAGCTATGCCTCAATTAAACCAGCTTACGCTGACTAACCCAGACCAGGGGAAGCCTTAGTGTGAGAGGATGTCAGGAGTTTGGATTAGCGTTACTTATAAATGATCATTTGGGCAGATTACGCCTTGCACGGCAAACATATGGCAGTCAAAGTACAACGAGCCACAGCACTATTAGTGTGAAGAATAGCACTGGAACTGCCAAAAGAAATCCAATCTTCATATAGTATTTAGTTGAGATTTTTATACCACCCTTCCTTTCCAGCGTATACAGCCACAACAGAGTGGCAAGGGAGCCGATCGGCGTGAACTTTGGACCTATGTCATTTCCTATGACATTGGCGTAGATAAGGGCTCCCGGGTGGGTGAAATTTGATATTGCCAGGTTACCTATCATAACTGAAGGCATGTTGTTCATTGTGGCAGCTAAAATCGCAAAAAGGTAGCCAGACAGCAGTGTTGGGAGAGGACCTCTTAATGTTGAAAACACATTTAATATTGAAACTATAATTTCAGTCAGTCCTTCCCTTCCCAGCCCAAACACTATCAGGTACATGCCAAGTGAGAATATGACAATCTGCCACGGGGCTACTTTCAATATCATGTTTGTATTGATTTTGCCATTAGCCCGGGCTATCATGAATATCACTGTTACGATTGGCACAGCTATCAGCGCAACTGGTATGCCAAACATACCACCTATGGAATATGATATTATCAGTACAATTATTGTGGGAATTGCAAGCCTAAATATCAGGTGGTCCTTTATTACCTCTGATGGATTGCCAAGCCCATGCACATCGTATGTTTTCGGTATGCTTTTCCTAAAATAGAGTGTCAGGAAGAACACACTGGCCAGAATTGCCACTATATCAGGTATTATCATAACTGCAGCATAGTCAAGAAACGGTATTGAAAAGTAGCTGGAAGTCACTATATTCACCAAGTTACTGACAACCAGTGGCAGGCTAGCTGAATCAGCAATAAAGCCGGTAGCGATTATAAAAGGGACTACATGTTTTTTATCAAACCCTGACCTTATCAGCATGGCATAGACTATTGGCATTAGAATGAGTGCAGTTCCATCATTCGCAAAAACGGCTGAAATGCCGGCGCCCAGTAAAATTATCAGCACAAACAGCTTCAAGCCATTACCATTGGCTGATCTTGCTATCCTGATTGCGGCGTACTCAAAAAAGCCGGATTCGTCAAATATTAGTGAAGCAATTATAACGGCAACAAATGTAAACGTAGCATTCCACACTATTCTCCATACAATAAATATATCGTTAACTGTTGTAATGCCTAATGATAGGCTTATAGCTGCACCGGCAAGTGAAGAATACCCTATTCCTATATTTTTGGGCTTCAGTATAACCATTATTAGAGTAGCCAGAAATATTATAAATGAAGTGATGAGCAGGATTTTCATTGCAGGTTCAAGGTTTCTATTTTATGCTTAATTTCATCTCTTATCTTCCTTACTTCTTCAATGGGTTTGCCTGCCGGGTCTTCTATGTTCCATTCAATGAGTTTCCGGTGCATTTTTGCCAGCAGAGGGGCAGGGCATACATCTTCAACTGAACAGCCCATAGTTACTGTTAAATCTGCCCAGTTTATCATTTCATTTGTTAGCAGCTTTGGCCTGCTTTTGCTGATATCAATTCCTATTTCCTTCATAACCTTAACAACTGTTTCGTGGAC
This sequence comes from Nitrososphaeria archaeon, assembly GCA_049965895.1. Taxonomy (GTDB): domain Archaea; phylum Thermoproteota; class Nitrososphaeria; order Conexivisphaerales; family UBA164; genus KM4347-05. The sequence goes on from JBMFVR010000091.1 coordinate 4,786, forward strand.
ATTTTTGGCTGGAATGGTTCCCGCGCTTTTAGCTTCATACCCCAGGCTTTTAGCTATAGCTTCTGCAATCTGGCTTCTACCTGCGTTTTCCACACAGACAAACAGCAGCCTTGGTTTCATGCTGGCATTTTTCCAATCATGGTATTTAAGTGGGTCAGTTTCAAAAATCGCAGTAATTACTTAAAATCAAAGTTTAACGAATTCCTCTGGCCTGCAGCTGCTTTTTGGTTTTTTATACATGTCTTTTTCCGATGCCCACCTCATAAGGGGCAGCATCGCCTTTCTCAACCCTTTTCCATCACTGGACAGGCTGTACTCAACTCTTGGTGGTATTTCTGAGAACGTTTTCCTTACTATAAGTCCATTAGATTCCAGTTCGCGAAGTATCATAGTCAGGGTTGATGGGGATATGCCGTCTAGTTCCCTGAAGAGCGATGAAAATCTTATCGTTCCGGCATTGCCTATTGAATTAACCACAAGCAGCACCCATTTCTTGCCTAGCAAATCAATTATGCCATCCAGCTCACATATGCAGTAATTATCATCTTCCATAGTTACTGCGATTTTCAGAACTTGTGTATATAAATACTTCGATTTTTATAGTATAATCAATGAAAAAAGTGAAAATAATGATTGATGACGGGTACCATGACTTGGAGCTCTGGATATCATACTATCGGTTTTTGGAAGAGAAAATTGCATTTGAAATACTTGTATGGGAAAACAGGGAATATAACGGCGTTTCCAAAGTTGATCCGGTTAAAACCACAAGATAACTTTTGCAGCTAGTGGATGGCATTGATAAGATAAGGTTATGGTTTCCGTTAACCATGTTAACGTACACCTTCAGGAGTTATCATCTGCTTGATGCTTAAAC
>JBMFVR010000092.1:0-5612 GCA_049965895.1 Nitrososphaeria archaeon
TGATGTAATACCAGAAGAGTACAGGTACAGGTGGGGAATTGAAACTTCATACAGGGTTGAAGATTGGTTTGAGGCAAAGACAACGAGCAGGAACTTCACATTAAGGGTCATATACTTCATAATAGCTTTCATTCTGTACAACTTGTGGATCATAGCAAGAGCTGAGACGATAAAATACAGAGAGATAACTGCTTATGTTTTCAGGAAAACGATGGAGGGTTTGATAAAGGGAACAGCAAGCGGACCCGGGCCTCCAGAATAAAGGATTAGCGAACTTTTGAGGAGGTTCTTTAGCTTAAACCATAGCTCATGCCCAAAATTTAGCATAAAAAAAGGTTAGAAAAGGTATCAGCGATTGAGCTTGTTAACCTTGGATGCCTTTTTGCTGAACCTTAGATTATTATGAAATATTGTTACCTGCGGGACTACTGTAATTATTAACATCCAATTTAGTTAATAAAAAGAGCGCCGGGGGCGGGATTTGAACCCGCATGGGCTTTCACCCACAGACTTAGCAGGCCTGCCCCATACCAGGTTAGGGGACCCCGGCCCAATCGTTTGATTGGCATGATGTCTGTAATTTCCAGCTTAAAAACTATTTTGTTATGATATATCCAGCTAAACTATTTTTTTGTATCGGCCAGATAGATTGATGTGGTGGATATTTTTTTGCCCATTTCAGTTATCAGCTGTTCAAAGCGATTTTCGTCAACCCTGTCTCCTACGCTTGCTCCTGCTGCATAAGCATGCCCTCCTCCACCAAAGAGCTCGGCCATTTTGGAAAGGTCTATGTCATCCCTGCCTCTCCGGAAGCTGATGCCACCATCTTCCTTGATCACTATATAAACATCTGCCTTAAAACTCTTGATAAGTGCATCGGTAGCTTGCGTACCAGATATTATGCTTGGCGATAGGGCAAAATAAAATTTAAGCCCATTTATCACCCTTTCTGTTGATGAGTCGAGCACCCTTTTAATGGCCTTACCTTTGACCTTTTTATAGTGTTCCAGCACAGCCATTAAATCGTCAGTAGGAACCTTATCCGGATCGTTTTGTGCCAGAATGTATGAAAGAGATACGAGCCTAGACCTTTCAGCCTTCTTTTCAAGATAATTATAATAATCGATTATATTTACAATATCCATAACTCTCTCTTCCCTTATTTTCCAGCTGTCAGACTGTGTAGCCATTTCGACTATCCTTTTGCTTTGTCTGTCATCAATATTGTACCTTTGAGATACAAGAATTGCTGCTGCAGGTGACTGCGGGTCAATCAGTAGGTCCACCCCCCGCTCTTTTAATCTTTGGCTGTATTCCGCCCTATATTCGTGATGATCTGTCCATAGGACTTTGCCATCAATCTTGGATATTCTGCTCAAAATTTCATCAAACCCCTTTAACATGATTGATATGTCACTTATGTACACTCTGCACTCTTTAATTTCTAGCAGTTCAGAGGGAATGACTTCGCTTTCGTCCTCGTAATCCCTCATATAAACCATGAACGGTTCACCGTTTTTCATGAACTTTTTTATCATAAGCGCCGCACTTGCAACACCGTCAAGGTCTGCTTTATGAGATATTATTATGTTTAGCATGATAAAACGTGTAAATTACTGAAATAAAAATCATTCCTAAAAAAGTTAGTATTATTTCATTTAAACTTTCGAAATATGTATATATCTGTTAGCAGTTAAATATTCCATGCCAAGAATATATAAAAATTTGAAGGAAATTGTTGCACCTGACCATACTGCTTTGGTTGTTTGGGATGTGCAAAAAATGCTGGTCAATATGGTGTTTAACAGAGACGAGTTTCTGAGGAACATCAATGACCTCGTTGAAGGCGCAAGAAGTGTAAGAATACCGATCTTCTTTACAATGATTGATCCACTACCTCCTGCGTTTCAATCTCCGGCCAGCCTTGCTATGGGCAGGTCATTTAACGTGCAGGACAAGTCAGCATTCGAGCTCGCGTTAAGGCCGCTTGAGGGAGAAATAGTTGTAAGAAAGAATACAGCAAGTGTGTTTATAGGCACAAACGTGGAGCTTATGTTCAGAAATGCCGGCATAGATACAATGGTAATAGCAGGCATTTCAACGGAATACGGCGTTGAATCAAGTGCAAGGGACTCAGTTAACCGTGGATTTTATACAGTTGTAGTTTCAGATTCAAGCTCATCATCAGACAAAGCAGCACATGAAAGGTCATTAGAAAACATGAAAAGGCTGGGCTTGATAAACGAAGCTACAACAAAGGAAATCATCTCAGCATGGGCATGATTATCATTTACCATACCTTCTGTTTCTCTCTTCATATGTCCTGAGGGCTCTAAGAAAATCTATTTTTCTGAGTTCAGGCCAGAATTCATCTATAAATATCATTTCGCTGTAGGATGACTGATAAATCATGAAATCGCTAAGTCTCATTTCCCCGGAAGTTCTTAATATAAGGTCTGGTTCAGGATTATCAATTTTTGCGGTGCTGAGATAATTCATGAATGAGCTTTCATTGATCTGCTCTTCTGGCAGTTTTCCATTTTTAACATCGTCTGCTATTCTTCTTACTGCCTGTATTATTTCAAGCCTTCCACTGTAGGCAAGGGCAAGGTTAAGGTACATACCGCTGTTTTTATGAGAAATTTCCTCAAGCCTATAAACCTGATTTTTGAGGAAATCAGGCAACATTTCAATGTTGCCAAGTGCATTGACCATTATACTGTGCTGCTGTATGAGGCCGCTTTCCTCAAGCCTCCTCAGCTTGTCGTACATTGAACTGTATATGGCATCAAGTTCATCCTGCTTCCTCTTTCTTATATTGTCAACAGATAGCGCATAAAGTGTTACTGTCTTTATGTTATATTTTAAACACCACCTAAGAAAGTTTTCTGCAACGTCCGCTCCAAACGTGTAGCCGATATGGACCGCAAGTCCCTTAGCGCTGGCCCATCTTCTGTTACCATCCATTATTACTCCTATGTGCTTTGGAAAAGGTCCCCGTTCAACTTCATTTTCCAATATGTGCTCATAAAGCCTGTCTATCAGGAGAACTCTTGAAAGTGTCCTTATAACCCTATCCAGTTTCAACTTCTGCTCTTCCAGTAGTCAAATATGTAATATATGATTATAAAGGCTGTTGCTAGTAAGGAAAGTATTATTGCTATAAGAGGTATAGCCGAAATTTGTGGGTTCATGAGCAGAAGACCAAGTGTGAAAAACGGTATATAGTAAAGAAATAGCGCAACAAAGAGTGAAAGCTCCCTCAGCACAGCTACCCTGCTTCTCCTTATGGCAACTACCGTATTGACGACAAGAAACAGTGCTAGCGCTGTCCAGAGATATGGCTCGAGGTTGACTATTGAATAACCTACAAGGTAACCCAGTAAGGCGGCCGTGAACTGTTTTTGTATCTGAACAAACTGGGGTGTTAATGAAATCAACTGTGCAACCTTAATTATGCCCATGGTAGTTATTAGGATGCTGGAAATTGCAGTTAGAAATTTTAAAAGGAAGTGTGGGTTCCTCCTCATCTGAGAAACCGAATTGTCTAGGTTGAACCCCCTTACAATGAATGCAAGTCCGATTATCAAAAGGATAAGATATGATGCAATGTCACGAACCGGTGTAAAGTAAAGTATGGAGTAAATTAGTAGAATTAACCCCGGTATTCCCAGGAAGTACTTGGAATACCTTGTGTCAAATATTGCCATTTTAAGGTACTTCCCGAGAACCATATAGCTTTCTTCGATATTCTGACTGTGCTTTACGACAACCCTTACAACTGATCTTATGGGCGAGTATGACATGAGCAGTGGCAGAACTGCCTCGTCTTCAACACCATCCGATACTAGAACAATATCGGTAAAGTTGACCTTCTCCTTTATCTTATCTATTTGTTCCTTTATGATTCTGTCGGCTTTAAGGCCACCATCTGGCGAACCAGTTACTATAGCTATTTCACATTCCCCTTCAATTTTGAGCTGGTCATATGCTTTTATAGCACCCATTATGGCATTGGCATCAGCCTCTTCGGGATCGGCTGTACCGAGAGCCATGGCTGCAGAAAGGCAGCTTTCCCTTCCAATTATGGGAGCCCTTAATCCAGTCTTGGTACCCACGTCATCATCCCGATCAACCATCAGAACAAGAGTTAACCCCGCCAATATCAGTATTTGAAACTAATTAAAAGATAAGCTTTTATCCAATTGTCTCGAAATTCGTTTAAATATTAATGGCATGTTAATGGTCCAGCATGTTCAGCAGGCACCGCCACATTTTTATTGTTCTTTTATCATTTTTATTTATGCAATCGGATTTAAAGGACTATGTATTGAGTGTACTGACAAAGTTGATCCCAATGGACACTGTTTCGGGGACAGGAAAATCTTTGACAGACTGTTATGAGTTTCTAAGAAAGGAAACTGAAAACCACTCTAGAGTGCGAGTGATTAACGGTAACGATGGCACAAGAAACCTGCTGGCCGAAGTTGAGGGCCAGGGACCCAAAGTTCTTGTTGCAGCTCATTATGATGTTGTGCCTCCGGGCACAGGATGGTCAACTCCTCCATTTGAAGCCAAAGTTGAAGGCGATAAAGTGTTTGGAAGGGGAGCAGCAGACGACAAGGGCGGCGTAGCTGTAGCCTTGGCGCTTTTAAGAGCTTCAAGAGGTAGGTGGAACATTTCAGTTGCATTGACAGGTGATGAGGAAATAGGTGGCTCAAATGGTCTTGGTGCAGTAATAGAAAAAACCGAAAGGGCATATGATCTGGCAGTTATACTTGATTCATTCAGTAAGGAAGTTCATTGTGGAGCCAGTGGCGTAGTAAGTGGCTCGATAACAGTTAAGGGGAGAGGCGGTCACGCCGGTTACCCTCACCTTGCCGACAATCCACTGTTCAAATTGCCAACAATCATTGATGCACTCAAGGAGTTTTCACAGATGAGAGAGAAAAAGCTTTCGGCACTTAAGGCCCCTCTGGGTTCACCTAGGAATAGGGTTTGGGGAAGGTTCTCACCAACTGTAATCAGTGCAGGAGACAGGACAAACGTAATTCCCAATGAGGTGACAATCAAGTTTGATATGAGGCTTCTACCAGAAGAGGATAGAGATACAGCAATTGATGAATTGAGATCATTCCTTAATAAATTGCCTGATGTTGAGCTGGTAGAAGTTAAGGGGGGAGGAAACTATTATACAGATCAGAACGTTCCAGCAGTCAGGATCTTTGCAGGTCATATATTAAATAAACTGAATGAAAAGGAGTGCTTTGGTGAACTTGGGGGAGACGATGGCAAGTACACTGCCAGGGCAGGAATACCCACTGTTGGCTATGGGGTAATTGACGATGATAGCAACATACATGGAAGCAACGAATTCGTAAGGATTTCAACAATGTTAACGGTCACTGAAAACATTATGGAGGCTCTTGACGAGCTTAAATTGAAAATGTAAAATTTGGTACTGTTCAACTGCCGGTTAGGTACACTGTCATGACCAGTATCATTTAATTATCCTTAGATGCATATAACTTTACTGAATTATAAAGCCATCGCTTTTAGCGGATCACTCTCTTATCTGGAAATTATTACATGCCCTTAGATACTTAAAAAAT
>JBMFVR010000093.1:0-5433 GCA_049965895.1 Nitrososphaeria archaeon
GTTGCCTTCTACAGATATCAAAATTCCCATATTGAAAAATCACAAACTTTTATTAGATAGGGGTTTTAAATTCAGAGTATGGATCAAGTGGATTTTGATTCATTTCAGAAGCTGGATTTGAGGGTTGGTAAAATCAAGGAAGTTTACCCAATTGAGGGCTCAAAAAAACTGCTCAGGGTAATAATTGATCTTGGGGAATCACAAAGGCAAGCCATAGCTGGAATAAGCAAATATTATAGCTTACAGGACCTTATAGGCAAGAGGGTAATCGTGGTGACCAACCTGATTCCAAAACCCATTTTGGGCTACATATCTGAAGTCATGCTTTTGGCTGCATTTAACGATGAGGATCTTTCCCTCCTAACCACTGATAAGGATATGCCTGCTGGCACAAAAATTTCATAGTATTTCAATATACGATTATTTTTTACTGCTATGATTTTTCCAGCATTCTACTAAATGTCCATAGGGCGGTATTTATTATTTCATTTAATCTTGTCTGTGTTCTATAATTTTTTATGCTAATTTGATTGATAACTCCATCGTTTATTTCAATGTCGTATTTAAATGCCTCTTCCATGGTTATTTTGCCTTCCTCTACTTCCTCTTTATCTTTGTTCTTCATCCCTTCCAGTATCTTATTTATAAAGAATGATTTAAATGGTGGAATTTCTTGTTTTAACGCAAGTTCTGGCAACGGCTTGATTACCGCGCTATCCTTTTTTATATAAGCGTCAGCAAGGTGCAAACCATCCTTGGGCCTTTTTAATTGTCTTATTTCCACTTCCTCTTCCTTCTGACCCTCTATTGGCATTTGAACTGCCTTTACAAAACTTTCCTTTTTTAATAACTCATCTATTAAGGACAGTACTTCAGAATATAGGCGCTCTTGATCCCTTAACTCTTCCAGCTTGGCCTCAATCTGAGTTTTTAGCTCAGCAAGGCGCTGCAATTCCTCTGTGCTCAACACTATTTTTGAATAAACTGTTAATATTAAATCTTGCGTTGCGATCGGCTGGCTTGACTTTGTCCCCATAGGCGCCATTAAAGGTTGCGCATAAATAATAAAATCACATAAAATTCTAATTATTTTAAAATTTGATGCCGTACAAGTAGATTTGGTCTATTATGCAGGTTTGATTTTCTTTGGTTTTCTCTTGACTTTACTGCCACAGTAGGGACAAACCACATATGGTTCTTTAAAATACTTCCCGCAGCCGGTGCACCTGTAGGTCCACTTTATTATTTTTTTTATGCCTATCGTTTTGATCCCTTTAAATTTAATGCCTGACTGGGCAAGTGCGTTCTGCAATTCATAATCATCGGTTATTACGGTGACATCGTATATCTTATTTAGCTGTAAGGCTATTGCCATAATTGAGATGTCAGTATCTGATAAATTTGGATTTGTTCTTTTAAAATTAATGGCCACATTTAGTGCCTCAGTTTCTGGTTCCATTATTTTTAATACCGAATTTTTTATATAATAATTCACGATTGCCCTTTCGTTGTCACTTTTTATTTCGCTCATAGCTTTATTGGTGGTGAACATCTTTTTTGAGTCGATCAAGCTGACCTTAAATAAGCCGGCAGCATCTAAAATATAAACGGGTGACTTACCTTTATCATCGCTCAAGCCCAAATCAAGCCTCGGGCGGGATTTGAACCCGCGACCTTCGCCTTACCAAGGCGACGCTCTAACCAACTGAGCTACCGAGGCTTATATTGTGCATGGCTATAAGGTCTTTTTTGAATACTGTTAATTCTTCTGGTATTTTTAAATTTATTGGGTCCTTCAAACTTTTTCCACTGGTTTTCTTCATGTTCCAGACATGGTGGTTAAATTCAGCCAGCTTTTCTGTCAGTATGGAATAGTCCTGACTGAGTGCTATTTCTGAAGGTAATGGATAAGGTTCTTCATGAACGTTTTTACCATAAGCGTTTTTATAAATATAGTATGTAACAAAGGGCAAAAAAGGTGCCAACATTTTCAAAAGCATTCTCAAAATCAAGTTCATTATATAAATTGAAGAAGATCTTTCTGATTCAGTAAATTCACCTTCATTGTAAAGGCGTGGCTTTACCATTTCCAGATAGTGGTCCGCATAAATGAACCATGTAAAATCCCTTATGGCAGTAAAGCTCTTATTAAACGCATAACTGTCGTTCATTTGGTTCACCTCTGAAACAAGCTTTCTGAATTCAGACAGTATCCACAGGTCAGTTGGTGTAAGAACAAACTCATTAGTGACTGTGAACGATTTAACAAACCTTGATATGTTCAGGAGTTTTGTAAGGAACTTGCCTGCTGACTCGATCCTGTTATAGGAACATTTGACATCCCCCTGAGTTATATCACCTTCCAAGAAAACCCATGATCTAAATGCTTCTGCCCCATACTTTTTTATAATGTCCATCGGATCTATTACGTTGCCCTGGCTTTTGCTCATTTTAAATCCCCTTTCATCTACCACATGCATGTGTATCCATACATCCATAAATGGCCTTTCACCAGTAATCAGGTATGATTTCAAGAGTGTAAAGTAAAGCCAGCTTCTAACAATTTCCTTTCCCTGCGGCCTAAGGCTTATGGGGAAGTTCCTTCTGAAAAATTCTTTATCCCACAGGTAACCGGATATATATAGCGGCGTGTTGCTTGAGTCAAACCAGGTGTCAAAAATTCTTGTCTCGCCAATAAATTCTTCGCTCCCGCATTTAGGACATTTTTTTATGGGTGGCTTTTCTGCCCATGGCCTATAGTATTTTCCTGCAGGGGGCACATATGGAGCTCCACATCTTTTACAGTACCATACAGGTATTTCTGTACCATAGTACCTGCGCCTTGATATTACCCAGTCATCAGTCAAAGAGTCTATCCATCTAGTTAAAAGCTCTGAGCTTTCTGGTGCATAAAATTTCATCATGGAAGAATATTTTTTTAGCTTATCCTTGAAATTTACCTGCTTTAGATAAAGCTCCTTGCGGGGTATAAATTCTATTGGTGTTTTGCTTCGCCAACAGATCGGTGTTTCATGCTTTATCTGCTCTTCCCTGGCTATTAACCCCATGTTTCGGAGATCATTCACTATGGCTTTACGGGCTTCTTTAACCTTTAAACCGCTGTACTTTCCCGCATTGCTGTTCATAATGCCATTCTCGTCTATTAAAAACGTTGGTGATAAACCCAGGTCCTTAAAAACCATGATATCTCCTCTATCTCCAAAACTACAGATCATTACAAGCCCCGTTCCAAATTCCTGTTTAGCGTAAGGATGCGGCAGGATGGGCACCATATGTCCATAGATGGGTACCTGCGCCTGTTTGCCTTGATAAGATTCATACCTTTTGTCTTCTGGATTATATATTATTGCCTTACATGCGCCAAGCAGCTCTGGCCTTGTAGTTGCAACAACTAGGCTGCCCTGTTCCTTAACATCGAACCTGATATAGTAAAGCGTGGTGTTGCCTTCTTCGTATTCCACTTCTGCGTCTGATAGGGATATCTTGCAATCAGGGCAGTAATTCGAAACTTTTTCACTTTCATATATAAGCCCGCGGTTAAAAAGTTCAATAAATGTCTCCTGTGTAAGCCTTCTGAATTCCGAGTCATCTGTTTCATACATTGCTCCTAGGGCATAATCCTTTTTATAACTGCTAAAACTGATCCCCAGTAGCTTGAAGGAATTTGTGGAGGCAGAACTGTACTTGTCGAGCATTTCCCTGCATTTTGATATAAAAACGTCCCTTGGAGTGCTCCTCACGCTGAGTTTTAGTTCCTTTTCAACTTGAACTTCTATTGGAAGCCCGTTTCTGTCAAGGCCCAGAGGGAATAACACATCAAACCCACGCATTCTTTTATATCTGGCAATGGCATCCATGTAAACATAGGTATAGGCATGCCCAATATGTATGGGCATATTAACATAAGGAGGTGGCGTATCTATAATGTATTTTGGCTTATCATCATTTTTAAAACTGTAATGGCCTTCCCATTCATTTATTATGGCACTTTCGAGCCGGGGGTCCCATTTAGTTATTAATTCCATTTTGCCTGTACCTTAACATCACTCCGATGCCGCCAAAGCTTTTAAACATCACGCCTGGCTCAGATTTTGCGGAGATTATTTCTACTTTCGCGCCTATCTGACTGGCAAGATCAGATATGTAATCTACTACATCCTCAACCTTTATTGTCCACAGGGTTTTGCCACAACTAGGACACACTGACTGGCCTGCCTGCACTTTTTCCTGATATAGTTGTGACTCCCCAACATACTTTTCAAACTGGTAACCGCAGCTCTTGCATTTAGCTTCTATCCTGTACATATCAAGGTCCTCAGAAATAAGAATTAGGTTGGCATTTCCCATTTTTATTGCCTTAATAGATGGTTCCAATCCGTACACTACCAATCCGTCTCGCTTCGTGGTTTCCATCATAAACCTTTCAATCAATCTCTTTTCCTTGACCAGCCTTAGATTTTCGATCAAGCTTTCACCCCTTTCCAGCGTTTCCCTTACCCCCTCCTCTCCGGCATACCCTGTATCCACAAGTCCTATGACCATCTGCTTAAGCCTGTAATCCAGATAATCAGCCTTATAGAAATCTTCCTTGGTCATACCTGGACCACTTATGATGAGCGATTTTATTGTATATTGGTCTATAAAAATTGATTTGGCATGATCGGCAACCCTGTGAAAAAAATCATTGATCTCATTTTCTCGAATTCTTTCGAACCTTCTGGCCGATTGCCCTCCCTGCCTGTGCTTGCTGCCCACACCGCTTGTAATCACTTCAACAGTTTCTGACCTGTCTCCTGATATTATGCCGAATCCTGCTTCAGAGGTATCTACAGATATTACCCCTATGAGTTCCTCTTCTCTCAACAGAGATTTTAAAATATCTATGTGAAAATGGTCATCGCATCTGTAAAGGTAAGTCAAAACTGGCCTGGGCGGCACAATTTCATAATACTTTAATTCCTCATCAACTGGATTTTCGTCCGAAGGTACATACCCGCAAAATATTATTATGCCAGTATCAGAAAACTGTTTGAAGAGCCTAAGCCTCTGCATTATATGAGTCAGCGCATCCTGAACGTGAGTTCTTGTCTGATCGCTTTTTATGTTGGATGCAGTTCCATATTCATCTTTTAATTGATTTATTACATCATAAACCGGTTTGCGAGGCGGTACATAGAGTGAAATGAGTTCGGTGCCTCTTCCTGCTATGTTGCCCAACTCCTTGAGCAATCTTTTAATTTTATATAGATTTACTGAATTATATTCTTCCATTCTAAACTACCTGCATTCCTTTATTTAAAATATTTTTTATATTATTAATTTCATCTTCTAAAAGGTTTATCTTCTGTACAATATCACTGTCTTCTTCATAGTAATCATATACATATGTATCTTTTACGTCATCAATTTCAC
>JBMFVR010000094.1:0-5429 GCA_049965895.1 Nitrososphaeria archaeon
ATACAACCTTATGCTATGCAGGCAATGTTTTAGAGAAGTGGCCAAGGGAATGGGGTTCAAGAAATACAATTAGGTGACATGGAATGCCAGCAAATGATATTTTGTCAAATCTTTTTTCAACTATAATTGAAAATGAAAGGCGTAACAGGAAAGAATGTGTTGTAATGCCTGCATCAAAACTGTTACAGGAGACCTTAAAGGTACTTCAGAAGCACGGTTACATCGGTGAATTTGAACTGATAGATGATAGGATAATGCCCAAACTGAAGGTTCAACTCCTTGGAAGGATAAACAACTGTGGGGCAATAAAGCCCAGATATTCTACTAACTGGCAATTAATGGGTCAGTGGGAGAGGAGATACTTGCCCGCGGTAGGTATGGGTATAATACTGGTGAGCACCGACAGGGGTGTTATGAGTCACATAGAAGCCATGAACCAGAAGTTGGGTGGGAGGTTATTGGGATATGTCTACTGAACAGGTTTATTCAGAGAGTGTAGAAGTTCCTGCAGGTGTTAAAGTTAACTTGGAAGGTTCTGTGCTAAAAGTAAAGGGGCCAAAGGGGGAATGCCAGAAGGACTTTAGCAAAATGAAAGTAAAAATAAGAGTAAATGAAAATTCCGTTGTTGTAACCGCTACAAGCAAAAGGCGTGATAACTATGCGGTAACCAGAGCAGTCGCAATGCACGTTAAGAACCTGATCAACGGCACAGTCAATGGTTACAGGTACAGCCTTAAAATTGTCTATTCACATTTCCCCATACAGATAAGCATAAAGGAAAATAGGGTGAAGATAGACAATTTTATCGGGGAAAAATTTCCCAGGTATGCCGAGATAGTGGGTAATACGAAAGTTAGATTGGAGGGTGATGATGTAATAGTTGAAGGTCCATGCAAGGAAAGCGTTGGGCAGACAGCGGCAAACATTGAGAATGCCACCAGGATAAAGGAAAAGGACCCAAGAGTGTTTCTTGATGGGGTGTTCATATATGCAAAAGCATAAATTCATTAGGCAGGAAAGCTGGAGATACAAGAAGCTCAAAGTTAACTGGCGTAAACCCAAGGGAATAGACAATAAAATGAGGCTGCAGATGAAAGGTTGGCCGCCTCTTGTGAAGGTTGGTTACAGATCTAACAGAATAGGGAGAGGATTACATCCGTCAGGCTTGCGCGAAATCATCGTTCACAATGTGACTGAATTATCACATATTGATCCAAAAACGCAGGCCATCAGGATAGCCGGAACAGTTGGATTTAAAAAGAGGCTGGATATTTTAAAGGAGGCAAGGCGCATTGGTGTGCGCGTGTTAAATGCACCAAGGTTGAAGCAGAATGAATCTTGAAAATAAAAAAGAAATGGTAGCCAGAATAGCTGGTGTTGGAAAGGGTAGAGTTAGATTTAACCCTGAAAAGCTTGAAGATATTGAAGATGCTGTAACCAGAGCTGAAGTGAGGGCACTGATTTCGCAGGGAGCAGTGAAGATAAATCATATAAGAGGACAGACACGCAGGCAGAAAAGCAGGAAAAGGGGTCCAGGTTCAAGGAAAGGTAAAAAGACCGCCAGAACCGGTAGGAAAGAAAAATGGGTAAAGCAGGTTAGGGCGTTGAGGAGGTACCTAAAAAAGGTTAAGCCTAACATAAGCAAAAAGCTCTACTGGGCAGCATACAAGAAGGTAAAGGGTGGAGAAATTAGGAGCGTTGCCAGGTTAAAGGAGTATTTGGGTGGTAGTAAATGATCTTTAGGAGAAGGAAGGAGTTTAAAACGGATTACAGAAGAAGAAAAAAGGTGATCCTGTCAAAGATGCCTTTCATATATGCATTTGAATCAAACAGGTACGTATGGGCTCAGGTTAACATTCCAACAAAGCAGGGAGACAGGACAGTTGCTCAAGCAAATTCAAAGGACATAATTAAGGGAGGATGGCAATTTAGTGGAAAGAACTATCCCGCATTTTACCTAGTAGGTCTCCTTCTTGGAAAGAGAGCTGTTGGTGCTGGTTTAAAAGAAGTAATACTTTATACAGGGCTCAAGGCTTTTAGAAAAGACTCAAAATTGATGGCCCTAGTGAAGGGGGCTACGGAAGGAGGCTTAATCGTGAGGGTAGATCAAAGCGTTTTCCCATCGGATGAGTTGATAAGCGGAAAGGGTATAGCAAATTATGCCTTAAAGCTGAAGGAAGCCAATTACACCGGTTTACAGTTCTCCAAGGTCGGAGGTAAATTTGATAATATGGATGCCATATTTAATGATGTTAAGGAAAAGGTATTGAAGGGTGAGCTCAAATGAGTCATCAGAGGCACGCTGAACAGGAACAGAAAAAGGAATGGATTCCAAGAACTGCTCTTGGTCAGATGGTTAAGGAAGGTAAAATAACTTCGCTTCACGAAATATTTGAAAATGGGTACAAGATAAAGGAGCCAGAAATAGTTCAGCACCTTCTTCCAAACATAAAGACCATGTTGATATCTATTAGGGTGATTCAGAAACAAACTGATGCGGGTGAACTTACTAGGTTCAGGGCACTTACGGCCGTAGGTGACCTGAGCGGATGGTTCGGCGTTGGGCATGCTAAATCTCTACACACTAGGGTCGCAATTGATAAAGCAGCAAGAAATGCGCTGCTAAGCATTGTCCCAGTACCACTTGGCTGCGGTAGCTGGGAATGCAGGTGCGGTCAGCCACATTCAGTGCCTTACGTTCTTGAAGGTAAAAATGGTAGCGTTAAGATCGTCATAATTCCAGCTCCGCGAGGCCTTGGAATTGTCGCAGCCCCCCACATAAAGAACGTCCTTAGCTTGGCAGGAATAAAGGACGCATGGACAAAAACATTTGGCATGACAAGCAGCGATATATCAATAACCTATGCAATATATGATGCTTTTCAGCATGGTTCAAAGGTGATAAGGTAATGGTGCTTCTTCTTGTCATAAGAGTCAGGGGGGAGATAAATTTGAGAAAGGGTGTTGAAGAAACACTCAGGCTAATGAATCTTAAAAGAAAGTACAACGCAACCATTTTAAATGACAGTGATACAGTGAGGGGAATGCTGCAGAATGCAAAGGATTGTGTTGTCTGGTCACAGATAGATGTGCCAACAGCCGCAATGTTGATTGAATCAAGGGGAAAGGTTTCAGGATGGAAGAAGCTTACACTTGATTATTTAAAGAGCCATAATTTGAACGGTTTTGAGGAATTAGCAGAAAGGGTAGAGAGGGGTGAGCTAAAACTTAAGGATCTTGGTATAAAGCCCTACTTTGCTATGCCACCACCCCGAGGTGGGGTTCCAAGGAAAAAGTATACTGCAATTGAGCTGTTTAACAGGATGATGAAAAATGGCAACGCGTAAGAGAAAGATAAGGAAGCTAAGGGGTTCAAGGACAGTTGGATGGGGTCAGATAGGGCAACACAGGAAGTCAGGGATGAAAGGTGGAGTGGGAAAGGCTGGTCTTCACAAGCACAAGTGGTCGTGGACAGTTGTATATGCCCCAGACTATTTTGGAAAAAATGGATTCTATTCGCTGAGCACACACAGGAAGTCAAAAAAGTGGATAAATGTTGGTGAACTGGAATTGCTTTACGAAAGGCAGCAGGAAAAGAAGGTCGTAAATGGAATGCCGCTGCTAGACCTTACCTCTATGGGATACGATAAATTGCTTGGAAAGGGTAAGGTAAACAAAGCCTTCAGCATAGTCGTTGGAAAGTTCACAAGTAAAGCCAAAGAATCAATAGAGAGTGCCGGCGGAAAAATAAGTGAAGCCCCAATTGAGGGCTAAGGATGTTATAAATAAAGTAGCGGGCATTCTGCCCGAGGTGCCCAAACCAGCAAGAAAGCCCGGGCTTACAGAGAAACTTATCTGGACTGGATTGGCTGTCGTTCTTTATTTGGTGATGGCCCAGATACCTCTTTATAAGGTGATTACATCAACACAGAGTGCGCTTTTCTTCTATCAGATAATCTTTGCAGCAAACATAGGCACCCTTATGACTTTGGGCATAGGACCCATAGTTACTGCAGGTCTTATAACTCAGGTGCTTGTTGGCTCAGACCTTCTTCGTCTTGACCTTTCAAATGCAGACGACCAGAAGCTTTTTGCTTCGCTTACGAAGGTGCTTACCTTTGTTTTTATAATAGTGGAGGCTGTATTTTATGTAGTGAGTGGCGTTGTGGGAATAGTTGCTACCCCGACCATTACCATCATAGTTATTGTACAACTGATCGTAGCCAGCCTGATAGTTTTTCTGCTGGACCAGATGATCCAGAAGGGCTGGGGTCTGGGAAGCGGCATAAGCCTATTTATACTTGCAGGAATATCGATGCAGATAATGCTCGATTTTTTCAGCCCAATACCAGTTAGCGGACAGTATTTTGGGTACATACCATTTGCAATAAATGCAAGCATACACAGGGCATTTACTTCACTGGTAAGCCGCGCATCGTCATACCCTTCCTTGATAGGATTAATAAGCACAATTATATTTATCTTGGTCATCCTTTACCTTGAAGGTGTAAGGATTGAAATACCGATAAGTTCGGCTAAGTTTAGGGGATATTCAGCAACATATCCGATAAAGTTGCTATACGTTTCAAACATACCAGTAATATTAGTTTCTGCGCTGATTGCTGATGCCCAGTTCTTCTTCCTTATACTTGCAAAGAATGCATCCCTTGTGCCACACCTTTCATGGCTTGGAACTGAAGCCAATGGAACGATAACTGGAGGTTTGCTGTACTACATAACGTCTCCACCACCATATCCAGCTGCAATGCTTCATCCTGTACAGGTTTTAACTTATTCAGCATTTGTGATAGTGCTAAGCGTTGTCTTTGCGAGGATGTGGGTTGATGTAAGTGGAATGTCAGCCGAAAAGGCCGCAGAAAACCTCCTCGGTTCAGACCTTCAGGTTCCCGGTTTCAGGACCACAAGATCATCCGTTAGTTCATTGCTGGAAAGGTACATACCTACAGTAACCCTATTCAGCGGGCTTCTTATAGGGATATTGGCAGCAACATCTTCAATACTTAACGTCTTCGGCACTGGCATTGGATTGCTCCTGGCAATAGACATATCAATCAGCTACTATCAGATGCTGGCTCAGGAACAAATGGCTTCAATGATACCTGGACTTGGTGGTATACTTGGTGAAAAGTAATCGAAAGGCAATAATAGTAGGTGGCCTAGCAGGCGTTGGCAAGACAACAGTGCTAAATGCCCTTTATCAGAGACTTACTAAAGAGGGAAAACAGTTCAAGGTATTTGTATTTGGTTCCGTGATGCTGGAAGAGGCTATGAAATCAGGGATAAAGGACAGGGATGAAATGAGAAAATTACCTTTTGAAATGCAGAAGGAGCTTCAGGCAAGGGCAGCAAGTAGGATGGTTGACGAATCTACTGTATTTATTGATACACATTATATGATTCCTACACCG